>NZ_JBPAOH010000178.1:0-14786 GCF_050875635.1 Tolypothrix sp. VBCCA 56010 | reverse complement strand
CTCGCAACCGCCAATTTGTGATTGGCGATCGCATGAATCAGCAGGTGCATAGCACTTGGATTCCCATAACCCGCAACTTGGGTTATTACTAATGTAATTGCCCGACCATCTAATTGTTTCTTTAACTTATTTAATCTTCGTTGTTTTAATTTATTTATTGACCAATCTGAATTTGCTAAAAAATGGTGTAGTGACTGTGCCGAATTTATGCTCACTACCTTTGCTATCTCTGGTAACGATTTTCGTTTTATCGTTGATATTATCCCCATGTGTAAATATTTGAAGCACTCATAATTCCTTACTTCTTTAAATAAGTCTTTATACTCTGCACTGCGATTCATCTACGATCGCAACTGTTGGGTGAGCGTAAGAGTGCCAAATGTTTTAGGATTTGTAATTCTACATCCATTGCCCTGCTTACCTGAAGAGAGTTTTTTCTTTTGATTCTTTTATTCAGAATACCCGGAAAGTGACAGAAGAGGGGTAGCTTGCCAGTATTGAACATCACAACGCTTGCCGAACACTATCTCTTGAATGTATCTTTTTTCTTGCTTATTGTCTGAAAATATACGGTTATAGGGTCGCCACCGATTATATCTAATTTTCTGCCCTTGAGGTAGCCACACACCATGATTACTCCGAATTGCTACTACAAAGTTTAGTTCTAATTCGCACAAGACACTTATGAAGTTGCGATCGCTTTCACCATAAAGACTATCTGCTAGTACCAGCTTGAAGTTAAACCCCATTTCTCGGAGTTTTCTAATCATAGAAGCAGCGATTTCTGGTTTAGTTTGATAGACATCTCCTTCTAATAACCTTTGTTTGGGTTTGTAGACTTCAAACATTAAAGGAAATGTCATTCCTTCAAATAAACCATATGCTGTAACTGCTACTATTCCGTTCTCTATTTTTCCTAAATTCCCAATATATTGTCGTTTAACATAATCTGTCGTATTCCCCTTCTTTGCATCTCCTGTCTCATCAATAATTAGTATGATTTCTCGCCCTGAGAGAACTTGTAGTATTAACTGTAATCTCCCTTTTCTCAATTGCTCAACCGTCCACGGTGATTCTGTTAAAAAATGCAATAGCCCTTGTTCGTTACTTAATCCCATCACACGCGATATTGCAGGCAGACTTTTACGTTTAATATCTGAAATCATCCCCACATGAAGATATTTAAACGCTTCAAAACTTCTCACTTCTGGAAACAGCTTTCTATACCATTCACAATAATCGTCTATAAATTTTATCGTTTCGGCAGGTTTTCTTGCCCCAAACATAGCCCAGCAAAGAGTTTGCGACATTTTACTCTATTATTCTCTCATAAGAGTGATGGAAGAGCGTTATTGTTTACAAGGTCGTAAGCGATCGCCCTGGCAGAAGTGAACCACGAGTTCGTAAACGCCGCCCGAAAGCTTACCCCGTAATGACAAAACCCCGGCACGAATTACAGAAGCAATTACAAACTGCTTAATCCGCAAGTGTTTCAGCTTTTCTTAGTGCCATTCAATTTTGATATTCATTTCTGATTTTTTACTTCTTTTTTTTTCTTCATGAATAATCCAGGCTAGTCCGGGGCTTTCTTATTGCTGGCCGCTACACTTACCGCCCGAGCTCGACATCCTCGAGAATGCCGACGGCGTCGGGGACAAGGATAGCGGCGGAGAAGTAGTTGCTGACCAGATAGGAGATGATGGCCTTTTCGTCGATGCCCATAAAGCGCACGTTCAACCCTGGCTCATATTGATCGGGTAACTCCGCAGGCTGAAGACCCACCACGCCCTGATTGTCCTCACCGGTACGCATGACGATGATCGACGTGGTCTGGGTCGTTCTGTCGATGGGGATTTTGCCACAGGAATAGATGGGGATGCCGCGCCAGGCCGGAATGCGGTTTCCACCCACATCGATACTTTCCAGGTCGATCCCGATTCTGTTGCACTGACGCGCAAAGGCGGCGATGGCACGCGGGTGGGCAAAAATGTACTGTGAATTGCGCCGCCGGGTGATCAGCTCGTCTATGTCATCCGGGTGAGGCGGGCCGTTGCGGGTGGGGAAGCGTTGGCTGAGGTCGGCGTTGTGCAGCAGGCCGAACTCTTGATTATTGACCAATTCGTACTCCTGGCGCTCGCGCAACTCATGCACAGTCAATTTGAGCTGTTGTTCGATCTGGTTCATTGGCTCGTTGTAGAGATCGGCAACGCGGGTATGGACGCGCAGCACCGTCTGCACCAGGCTCAACTCGTATTCGCGCGGAGAGGTCTCGTAATCGACAAAGGTCGTGGGCAGCACGGGTTCGCCTGTATGACCGGCAGCTAACGCAATGGCGGCCTGACCGTATGTATCTTGGGCTTTTGGCGGGCGGGCTTTGAATTCTTCGATGTGGGCTTGCAGCGATTCAGAGAAAGCCACCACCTCTTCAAACGCCCGCTGCGTCAGCACCAACACCGTGCAGCGCGTAACCGCCTTCATGGTGAAGTCCCAGAGATCGCCGGATTCGATGATAGCCTGGTAGGTGAAGTGGTCGCCATCGGCCAACACCGCAAGCTCCACCTCATCGCCATACTCGCCCGTACCGATCTTGCTGACCTTGCCGTGGGCAATCAGCACAATCTGGTCGGCGGGGGTTCCCTTTTCCACCAGCACATCACCGGGTTGAAACTCCTGCTGCACAAAGCGATCTGCCAACGTGTTCAACACCATTTCCTCGTCAAACTCCCGCAACAGGGCCATTTCGCGCAACTCTTGCGGGATCACTCGTATGGTGGACCCCACATTGGTAAAGGTCACTCGGCCATCGCCCAGCGCATAGGTCAAACGCTGGTTGACCCGGTAGGAGCCGCCGCGCAGCTCCACCCAGGGCAACAGGCGGCTGATCGAGCGCGAGCTGATGCCCTTCATCTGCGGAGCAGTCTTGGCGGTTGTGGCTAACTTGCGCGCCGCATCTGTACTCAAGCTCGACTGCTCTGCTAGCATCTGCCCATTGGGGTTAACGTCTTCGGTCATCTTTCACCTTGATTTCTATGTGCACATAACTCTTCTGGTTTATTCAACCATATAAAATCCCGTTGAACCATATATGCTTCTATGGTTAGGTTGATGATTGTGAATCCAGCTGCGGGGTACCGTTGCTGTTCTTGTAGCGCGGGTTGCTGTTGTGCCATTCAAACGCGCCGCCCATCCACCCCCGCAATCCGCGCAGGAACCGCTGAAGCTCCACGTTGGGCACGGCCTGGAGCTTCTGGTGGCGTTCCCGAAAGTCATGAACCAGGTCGTTGTGAAACTTGACGGTGATCTCCGTCGCCTCTTTGATAGAGCAGCCCCGATCCGCCGCAATCTGTAGCACCATGTTGACTGGTGGCTGCTCGTCTGCCAGATCTTTGGCGACCGAAAGGAGATCGTTGACCAGGACGACGGCCGTCCCGGCCAAGAACGCTGCGTGACGGACACGGGGTTCAAAGAAGAGATCCGCCGGCAGGATGTACCCACCGATGGGGTCGAGCAGAGTCATGGAGGTGTAGAAGCTGTCGTGCTGGCGCGCAGCCAGGTACTTCCAGGCTGGCGGGTACTCGTCGGTGTAGCGCCACGCCGCATAGGCACTCCAAGAGACAAACATAGAGAAGGTGGCGTAACAGGTGCGCTGCACTTGCTCGGGTGTGGCGTACTGAGCCAGGTAGTCGATGCCTGCGCCCAGGGCCACGAGGACGCGCTCCGCAGCCAGGGCCTCCTCCAGCGGTAGAGTAAATTCCCCCGCCGGGGGTGGCGGGTCCATGGCGGTCATCGCCAAGAGGAGACGTGGGGGGAGCAACATTGGATCCGCACCGAGCTCGCTGTCGTCGGCGTAGTAGTCGTCGGCGGCCCACCAGGCCATGTTCAGCTTGGCACCGATCAACAGCCGATCTGGGTCGTCGCAGTCCGGGTGGGCCAGCATAACCAGCCGTCCGAACCGTACCTTGCGAATCTTCTCCACCTCGTCCTCATCGAACCCGCACTCCAGTGCCCAGGCCGCCAGCCGATCGTCGACCTCGTCCGCCAGCGGCTCGTTGAATCGCTCGGTAATGGGGCAGTAGAGCGGCGAGGCAGTCCCATCGCCCCAGGATCTCTCTGCATATGCCGGATCAAGGTCCCCCGCCGGAGCGAGGTCTGCCTGGAGCAGCCGTGGATCCAGGTTACCGGTACGAGCAGCCTTGGCCAGCTCGCTCGCCAAACGAGCGGCGGATGTACCGAGGCCGGTCGGACCGAATAAAAATGCGGTACTCGTATCATCCAGGTTGGTATCTTTCATAGTCTTATCCCTGTATCAGAGTGGTGGTGTGTGGTCTGTGTGCAGTATGCGCGCTACCCACCACACCATGGTGCGGTTTGTGTTTTGGATAAGCCTTACCGAATGATACGATCGGCGACGATGAGCAGGTAGTGGAAGCTGCCTTCTTTGTATGCCGTAAGGAAGTAATCCTCGACCCCGGTGACGAGCGAAGACTTGGCCCGCAGTTCCCAGTAGGGAATCGTTAGGGGAGTCAGGTCGGTGACGGTAATCGGGACGAGGTTGTTCGCCGCCAGTGCCTTGAAATATTGACTGCGCGGATGGATGTTACAGATGTAATGCGTATCGATCTGGCTGACCGCCCGTGAGCGCCCCCCCGTAACGTCGTTGTAGCAACCCGTGATGCAGGCGTAGCGACCACCATCCTGCAACAGGCGTGCAAACTCGGCGAACAGCTTGAACAGATCTACATACATGGTGGTCTCATTCGTCCAAATGCTGCGCATGGCTCCCGTCTCGAAGCCGGTATCCAGCATGTTGCGAAAGTGGAACTTGACCTTGTCGGCCACGCCGCGCTGCGCAGCCTGGTCGTTGGCAAACTCGACCTGAGATTCTGAGATTGACACTCCGTCGACCTGACAACCAAAGCGTTCATTGACCATGAAGCTGGTGCCGCCGCGACCGGAACCGCCATCCATCACGCGGTCATCAGGCTTGACGTCGCCCAGATGGTCGAGCAGGAACGCCGCCTGGGCGTGTTCGAGCCGGTGCAGCTCGCGAATAATCCGATCGTCGCGCTCACCTTCGGGAGCCTCCAACACCGACCAATCGACATCGCCGATCCCGTAGTGGTGGTGGTAATAGCCGTCAACTTGGCCGAGCAGCAGATTAACGGGATTCTTTTCTTGGTTCCAATAGTTGGCAACCGACTTCTGATATTCGCTGCGCAAAACATTGTCGGCAGTGATAGTTTGGGGCATGTCCATAGAATGTGTTAAGTGGGTATACAAAATTATTTGTGTCATTGCGAACAAAGTGAAGCAATCCCAAACGCTTGCGATTACTTCGTTTCGCTTCGCTGCACTCGTAATGACAATATACAATTAATTTTGTATGAGTACTTACTCCTCAATAGGTGTTTCAATGAGTGTATGGTGAAGATGCTGACAGTTGACTGTTCAGGTACCTCTGCCGGGATTTACTAGCGTCCTAGCTCGACATCTTCGAGCACGCCGACGGCATCGGGTACGAGGATGGCAGCGGAGAAGTAGTTGCTGACGAGATAGGAGATGATGGCTTTCTCGTTGATGCCCATAAAGCGCACGTTCAACCCCGGCTCGTGCTGATCGGGCAACGCTGCGGGTCGAAGACCGACCAGACCTTGATTGTCCTCACCGGTACGGACAACGATCACGGAACTGGTCTGGGTGTCGCTGATGGGAATCTTGTTGCAGGGCAAAATCGGGATGTTGCGCCACGCCATGACTCGTTCGCCCCCCATATCATGGGTGTCGGGGTAGAGACCCAGCTTGCTGCACTCGCGGCCAAAGGCGGCAATGGCACGCGGGTGGGCAAAAATGTACTGCGCATCGCGGCGGCGGGTGATCAGCTCATCAAAATCATCTGGCGTGGGCGGGCCATTGCGGGTGGGGAAGCGCTGGCTGAGGTCGGCGTTGTGCAACAGGCCGAACTCTTGGTTGTTGACCAACTCGTACTCTTGGCGCTCGCGCAACTCGTGCACCGTTAGCTTGAGTTGTTCCGCAATCTGGTTCATCGGATAGTTGTAGAGATCGGCAACGCGGGTGTGAACATGCAGCACCGTCTGTGCCAGGCTCAACTCATATTCACGCGGAGAGGTTTCGTAATCGACAAAGGTCGTGGGCAGCACGGGTTCGCCGCTGTGGCCAGCGGCCAGCTCGATGGGGGCCTGACCGTGCCGATCGTGAGGCTTGGGGGGGCGGGCTTGAAACGCCTCGAT
The DNA here is from genome assembly GCF_050875635.1 of Tolypothrix sp. VBCCA 56010. Lineage (NCBI taxonomy): Bacteria > Bacillati > Cyanobacteriota > Cyanophyceae > Nostocales > Tolypothrichaceae > Tolypothrix > Tolypothrix sp. VBCCA 56010. Next base: position 8,538 of record NZ_JBPAOH010000178.1, on the reverse strand, counting down.
GTGCACCTGAAGCGATTCTGAGAGGTTGACCAGTTCTTCAAAAGAGCTTTGTGTCAGCGCCAAGACCGTACAGCGCGTGATCGCCTTGATGGTGAAGTCCCATACGTCCCCGGATTCGAGAAGGGCTTGACTGGGAAAGTGGTCGCCATCGATCAACACACCCAATTCCACCTCATCGCCATACTTGCCCGTACCGATCTTGCTCACTTTGCCGTGAGCAATCAGCACAATCTGGTCGGCGGGGCTTCCCTTCTCTACCAGCACATCACCGGGTTGAAACTCCTGCTGCACAAAGCGGTTGGCCAACGCGTTCAAAACGGTTTCGTTTTCAAAGTCGCGCAGAAAGGCCAGCTCGCGCAGCTCCTGGGGAATTACCTGAATCGTTGACCCGACGTTCGTAAAGGTGACGCGACCATCACCCAGCGCATAGGTCAAGCGGCGGTTGACGCGATAAGAGCCGCCGCGCAGATGCACCCAAGGCAGCAGGCGGCTGATCCAGCGTGAGGTGATGCCCTGCATCTGCGGAGCGGTCTTGGTGGTTGTGGCTAACTGCTTCGCAGCCCGAGTACTCAGGCTCGACTGTTCCGCTAGCCTCTGCCCATTAGAATTCACATCTTCTGTAAACATGTTTTTGCCAAAATGTCGTGAGATTGTTTAAGGTAATCTACTTTTTGCTGTGCCTACTTAAATAAAAATAAGTGGCTTTTTAGTGAAACTTTCATTGTGCAAGAGTCTGAATGAATATATTACTGATTGACTATCAATTGCTGGTTTTGAATGACTAGATTCGTGTTTTGCACCAACTCAAAACCACTAAGAAATTTTATCATACATCTTCAGCCAAGATTTATCTTTGCTCTATCTCCAAAAATAGCCATAACAGTTGTCTATGGAATAATCTCAGTTCTTAAGAACAAAATGCAATGGGAGTTTAAGACATTTAACTATCATTAAAGTAGACAGTTAAGTGAATAATTCAAATTAAAAAAAAATAATAAGTAATATAACAGTTTGTGACTTTAAGGACATAAAAGCGGTTAACCCGCATTTCTCACAAGCTTTAAGCGAAGAAGGGGCGGAGGGGCAGCTTTCAAAGGTAGGGATTTAAGAAAGGGGCAGTTCAGGCGGTAAAATACACAACTGAAGCCAAACCGCAAAAATATGCACAGCAAATAGGGTGAATAAGTTTAGGGTGTGGGAGGGAGAATGCAAGTAGGAAAAAATGAGGAATTAAGACAATGGACTAGAACAGTGATAGAACCCACATTCCGCACTTCAAAATGTAGTATGCTAACAGAAGCAATTGGCGATCGCCAATTCTCTAAAAATCATCACAAAATCTGAGTATTTATGCTTAAATTTTTCCGAGAGTTTGATCCGTTGCGATCGCTAAATTCTCTAAAATAACAGTATTTATACTCATACAATTATCATACAAGGTATACTACAAACCGAAATGCGGAATGTGGGATAGAAAAAATGGCCAATCTATCAAAACCGCAAGCAGTAGTACTAGCAATGTGGAGTTTTGGCATAGTTATGACTCAATCAAGCGGATTGACAACGGTTTCGGTGTTTTTAGCAGAGCTATTAGGAAAAAAAGAAAATACTCTACGGCAGCAACTAAGGGAATGGTTAAAAGGGGCGGAAGATAAAACAAACACTAAACAGGGGCGAGCTTCATTAGAAGTAACATCTTGTTTTAGTCCATTGTTAGCTTGGATTTTATGTCTGTGGCCAGAGTCAGAAAAACGTGTCTTGGAAGGTTTTAATTCCAAACCCATCTGTGCTAACCATTCAGCTACTAACAATTGACACTTTTGGACTATTTCTCGATGTTGATGCAGCACCACAAAGTCGTCTGCATACCTAACGGGACTTAGACAAAAATCATAGCGAAATATGGTTAAATTTATTATATGGTCTATATTTCAGGTTGATAAGTAACCAATGAAAGAGACAACTCCTATTACAATGCCTCCTTGTTTTGATAGATGGTGCACACGTTTTGACGACCTATTCAAAACAAAAGCCCAAAAAAGAGGATTTAGGCATTATTTAGGGGGATTATTAGGTGAAAGTGAACGAAAAAACATATTTCAGATGGCAGATAATGCCGTGGGGGTTGTTTACCATCGTTTACACCACTTTTTAACCGAAGCGCCTTGGTCTAGCTCAAAGATCAATCAACGTCGCTTGCAGATAATGAACAAATGTAGTCAAACTAGAATTAGTAGAGGATTCAGTTTAATCATTGATGATTCTGGTCACAGAAAAAGTGGAAATTTTACCACTGGAGTGGGAAGACAATATACAGCAGATTGCAGGTAAATAGAATACACTAAGATTGGTGCATTAAGAGAAAAAATGAAGCCTTACTCCATCGACTTTAGAGAAAAAGTAGTTAAAGCTTACGAACAAGGAAATACCTCGGTCAGAAAAATAGCAACAAGGTTTGATGTGAGTAAAGCTTTTGTGCAGAGAATGCTGAAACATTCATAAGATAGAAGGTCATCTGATACCAGGAAAACTTTCTTGGAACGATCAAGGGTGAGTTAGAAGGGTCTGAAACTCAACTTACTTGTATGGTAGAAAAATACCCAGATGCAACTCTATCAGAATACTGTGAATACTGGGGAGAAACCCATAACCAATGGGTAAGCACCAGCACCATGTGTCGTGCATTACAAAGACAGGAATTGACACGAAAAAAAAGACCGTTAGCAGTAGTCAAGCGGCAACAGAGAGAGTCCAAAATCTCAGGGGTGAATATTGGGAGAAAGTCAAAAATATAGAACCTAAAAACCTCGTATTTTTGGATGAAATGGGTGTTTTACTGGGCTTGACAAGAACTCATGCTCGAAGCCCTTATGGAACTAGAGTATATGACTTAAAACCTTTTTACCGTGGAGCAAAAATCACAGTTATTGGTGCAATCAGCTTAAAAGAAGTTTTAGCAGTGATGACTTTAAATGGCTCGATGGGTGGAGATGCTTTTGAAGTCTTCATTGAAAAATGTTTAGTTCCTCAGTTGTGGTCAGGTGCTGTAGTTGTTATGGATAATCTTCCAGCCCACAAGATTGCAACAATTGAACCTCTAATTCAATCTGTTGGTGCTAGTATTCTAAATTTGTCACCCTACTCTCCCGATTTTAATCCAATTGAACATTGGTGGTCTCAACTTAAAGCTTTGTTGCGCCAGTTTTCTCCAACTACAACTCATATGGTTGATACGCTGATTGCCACTGCACTCGATTTGGTCAACTCCAAGCATCTACGAAACTGGTTTACCAACTGTTGCTACTGTACTTCATAAACTTGCAATCTGCTGTACGAATATCTTCGAGAAACTCTGCCAAGCGAACGAGATTAATTTCTCTTTGTGCAGAATTCTCCATCATATATGTAAGTTCTCCTTGCACAATTACACAGGTGGCGATGTTTAATTCTCCAACTTCAATCACTTGACGAACAACATTTAGTTCGCCCAAGATAATAGCACTACAGTGATTTGTGTCAAGCAGGTACATTACTTCTCAAATGGGTTATCACAGTCGAATTTCGCTTTGCCACGAGTAGCATAAACTGACTGAAGACACTCTTCAAAATCATCGCCAGCCCATGTACCTACGTGTTTAAGGATGGAACGTCCGGAAGCCGGACGGTATGGCTGTTGAGAATTATCGGTTGAAGTTTCATTTAAATCTATTTGTTCGGTTGTGACTTGTGATTCTTGGGGTAAAGATTGTATTTCTGGTTGTTTTGTTTTCAGAAAACGCAGAAAATCTAAAGTTTCCGCAAGAACAGTTTCTGGTGTCGATTCAATTTCTTGAAGCAGTAATTCTTTAATAGTCAGCAAGGAATTATCCCTCGATTTTAGTTAATGAATAAACATTATTTATTTTAGGCGATCGCTTTATAATTTCGATGCGGCTTGTCTAACAACAGCTTCATCCAAACCTAACGCTTGAGCTATCTGTTCAATACTCAGACCTAACGCCAATAACTGAGGTATAGTTTCAAGCTTACCTTCTTCTTTGCCTTCAGCAAAAACTTCTTGATAAAATCTAGTTTGCTTTAACTCATTTAATCCAAACATTTTTTCCATCTCCTCGCGGCTCAAGCGCGGCAATTTGTAGATTAATATCGTCTCTATTAATTGTATAATTTATCGCTGTTGGGCGGCATCGATGATTTGTTGTCGAGTGTTGTTTACTATCTCTACAGCTTTTGCGATCGCAGTTGATTCTGCTTCGATGATTAATTTAACTGTCTCAATCCCAATAGATGATGCCTCAATCGCTGTTAATTCGTCAAGATAGATACGAGTCACTCGTGGTGAATTCAGTAATTCTGTATATCTTTGTCTATCTCCAGTATCAGCGCTGCGGTTAGGAAAGAGAACAACACCACGCCAATTGTTAATTAATTCGGTTTTATCCAGATAGTTAAATATTTCTGCAAACGAACCGCGAGTAAAATTTTTTATCTAGTTGAAATTGCACCTCAGCAAAATAAATAGGTAGTTCTGAAGTATTCGGTAAAAATACACCATCAATTCTGAAAGCGAGTTGTTTGACTTCTACTGAGGAAAATTGGTAAGCTTGGGCTAGTGATGCTGGTTGGTTAATCAGTTCAAAGAAAGTGCTGGGTAAGCTTTGGAAGATGCGATAAAAGATGCTGTCGGTTTTCAAAGTAGTTAGTGCGTGCAGTTGATGAGTATATTTTCTAGTGAGTGCGAACTGACAAATCTTTCCTTTTGTTCTTTTGTCGGAGACGCTTTGCTTGGCATACCGAATTCTGTCACTTTCGTCGCAGAAAAATCTCAAATCCGAAGTTCAGATCCCCAACTTCGCATAAGTTGTCGGTAATCTCTTTTTGGCAAAACTTAACTTAATAATCATTCACTAACCATTTTCCGATGACTTTACTTAATCCTGTAGGCTGTTCTGTAAATCCCAATTTCTTGTAAAAATCAACAGAGTCATCGGTAAACAAGTAAACGTGTTGTCCTGGCAATTCTTCTGTAATAATCTCCATCATTTTTCGCGCAATACCTTGATGACGGTATTCTGAATAAGTCCAAACATCGACGATGTAAGCATTACATACTCCATCAGATAACACTCTGGCTGTACCTACAATTTGTTGCTCTGCATAAGCAATGCATGTCGAAAAACTATTGGCAAAAGATGTTTTCAATTGCTTTGCAGTTCGTCCGTTATGAAAGTTATCTTTGATTAATGTTGCCTTCATTTCCTCCCAATCAACATCAAGTAAATCGCGTTTATAGGTAATATTCATAGATTTTTTGGTTAATGGCTTAGACTTTCTTCAGCTCCCCGACTTGTTAAAGAAGTCGGGGAGCTTATTTTTTCACCAATCCTAAACGGACTTTTATCTTATTTTTTGTGTTTGTCAATATGTAAAAGGCTTTCATTATAAATGCAGAAGCTGTGGTTACCACAACACAAGCTGTGATTAAAAATGCAGAAGTTGTCGTTACCACAACACAAGCTGTGATTAAAAATGCAGAAGTTGTCGTTACCACCGCACAAGCTGTGGTTATAAATGCAGAAGTTGTCGTGACCACAACATAAGCTGTGATTATGAATGCTGAAGTTGTCGTTACCACCGCACAAGCTGTGATTATAAATGCTGAAATCAAAGTTAATCGCACTCATTCATTCAACACCCAACAACTAACAACCATCAACGCTCCAACTAACAACCATCAACGCTCCAACTAACAACCATCAACTATCCCGGTTTTTGATCTAACCGAGTTGCTTGCTCTAAAGCGGCTTTTTCTCTGGCTCTTTTGGCGTAAGGTTGTAATTGAGTGCGATCGCATCCTGTTAAAATGCTAAGATTTTCTAAGCTCATGCCGCGCATCAACATTTCTACACGCCAAGTTTGTTGTGTTTGAATAATTGCTGGGGGTTGTCCTTGTGGTGTCAACAGTCCTTGTGTCCACATGTGCCAGTGTACGTCAATTTGTGATTCTGACATTGGCTCACCAGATTCATGAATAAACATGGCAGGTTGATTATCTTTACGACTTTTCAGCCATTTAGTTAATGGATTGTTGGTGTAGGAACCATAGCGATTACCCATTATCCACTGATTGACAGGTACTTGGCGAAATCCGCTGTTATTGGCAATTTGCAGAAAGTGCCCTTGAGTATCGTAGAATTGATGCGATCGCTGCAAGCCAACTACTTCCGGAACAGATAACCCAGCAGCAAATAACACATACGCCAATGCATAATCTTGCACTCCCAATTTTCTCGCTTGTTGGAGAATTTGGTGGACTAAAGAAGCCGGCAAATCAGCTACTTCCCTAATACTAGAATCTATTACAACCAAACTTGAGGAATATTGACTTGGTTCGAGTACGGGTGACATTGCTCCTTGTAAAAACAACTGCACCAGATTCTCCAGAAAATCATCTCTATCTTCCCAAAGTTCGTGAAATTCGCTAGTAAACTCAATCACCGCATATCCCAGCAACATCCCATTTAACAAACTCGCTAGTTTTTCTGCCGGGAGATAGGTATTTAAGTGTCCCTGTTCAATTACAGTGGCTAAGTACTCTGCTACATAACGGTTAGCTTCCGTTAACCCCCGTCCCAAAGCGCGGCGATTTTCTGCTGGGTATTGGTCAGCTTCACCTACCACAGACCTAACAAACTCTGGAACTTGTTCTAATGCGTGTAAGCTTTCACTTGCATAATCTTTCAGAGCTTGATACACGTTACCAGGTGGAATTGCTCGGCTAACTAAAGACTCGCCTAAATTTTTAAAGGCTGCGGATTCTTCCAAGACAGCCAAAAGTAACCCGTGCTTATTGCCAAAATGCCGGAATAGCGTCACTTCATTGACTTCTGCTTTTTCTGCAATTTGGCGGGTTGTAGTGCCGCTGACTCCCTGAGCGGTAAATAACTCAAGCGCTGCTTCAATTAGACGTTGACGAGCTGAATTGGATTGAGACGGCATAAAGAAAAATGCAAGTAGTACTTGCAGAGAAATCGCAGAACTGTTAGCATAAAAAATGTAAGTGGTACTTGCTCAACTGTAACCGATTGTTTTATAAATATCTGAACGGATAGTTGGGTTTACCTTTTTTAGGCGTGTTAGCGCTCATGGTAACGCACTCTTTCTGTGCATATGACTCTTGTGGAGTGAGGCATCTAGCCTCAATTCTTTCAGGAGTTAATTTGGAGCCTAAGAGCGCTTTAGATGTGAAATTATGCCAGGTGCAACTTCCGACAAAAGCAAATCGCTTCCTCACCCATCGACAGGAATTTTTATGACTGCTAAATTTTTTGCCAGCACTTCTGAGGGCGGAAATTCTCCGGCGCTCAATTGGACGAATGTGGTATTTTTTACTACATTTCATGGCATAGCTTTACTTGCTCCCTGGTTTTTCTCGTGGTCTGCATTAGCCCTAGTGATATTTCTCCACTGGCTATTTGGGAGTATTGGTATATGTTTGGGGTATCATCGACTGTTGAGTCATCGAAGTTTCCAAGTACCGAAGTGGTTGGAGTATGCGATCGCTCTGATCGGAGCGTTAGCTTTGCAAGGAGGTCCAATTTTTTGGATTGGTGGACACCGACAACATCATGCTCATACTGAACATGTCGATTTAGATCCGTACTCTGCTCAACGAGGATTTTGGTGGAGTCACATGCTCTGGATTTTCTACCCTCGTTCCGAGTTCTTTGATTATGAAATCTATGCAAAATATGCGCCCGACTTAGCACGACAACCATATTATCGCTGGCTAGATCGCTACTTTATACTCTTGCAAATTCCCTTCGGTATCCTGCTGTATCTTATCGGCGGCTGGTCATTTGTCATCTACGGAATTTTCTTAAGAGCAGTCTTGCTTTGGCACTCAACTTGGTTTGTCAACTCCGCCACACACGCTTGGGGCTACCGCAACTTTGAGGCAAACGACGGTGCGCGTAACCTCTGGTGGGTATCCATTGTCACTTACGGCGAAGGCTGGCACAACAACCATCACACCTTTCCCCAAATGGCAAAATCTGGTTTTTATTGGTGGGAAGTCGATGTAACATGGTGGAGCATCAAAGTTTTGCAAACTTTAGGTTTAGCCAAAAAAGTTAACTTACCCTCTTAAAAGTAGTAAGCGCAGAGAGCGCTTATTTGCCCACCCGCAAAACTAAACCACACATATTGTAGAGACGTTCCACACCGAACGTCTCTACGGCGATTGTTTACAATCCTGCAAACAGCGTAAAAGATGAATTCTCCAAAATTTCGTCAAAAAATTTTGCTAGCCATCATCACAGTCAATATTATTTCTACCTGGCTACATTACATAGACAATGCATTATTTCTAAATCAGTATTCTGGTTTTGAGTGGTTCACACCAGCTGGAGTAATTGGTACTGTGATTGTCATGACTGCTATATAAAACCTAGACAAGTCTAGACATTTACTTCTTTCTTCACAGGGAGCATGGAAGCGGTTATCCCTCGGAAAGCATTCACGCCTTAGCCAGACGCG
>NZ_JBPAOH010000177.1:0-14837 GCF_050875635.1 Tolypothrix sp. VBCCA 56010 | reverse complement strand
TAATTGTTAATAAGCCAGAGGGGTGTGTCGTTCCTCCCCAAGCTACCAACAGCGACACACCCCCCCTAATTGTTAATAAGCCAGAGGGGTGTGTCGTTCCTCCCCAAGCTACCAACAGCGACACACCCCCCCTAATTGTTAATAAGCCAGAGGGGTGTGTCGTTCCTCCGGAACTTCCCAATAATGCCTCTTCTAGCCAATTTGACCTACTAGCAGCGCGTCAAGCAATCTTATCCTGCATTGAGTACAAATTTACTACTTGGATGCAGAGCGATAAATCTAAAGTTAGTTGGGATGTTGAGGAAGTAGCGATTCACCCAGAAGAATCAACCGAAAATCCTGTAGTTGAGCATACTACAGAAGAGTGGTTACAGCCTGAAAATTTAGCTGAAACAGCCAATTGGTTGCGAGATTGCGAGAACGCTGAAATGCTGGGGGCTGTTCGCTCTGCTGTACCTTCTTACGTTCTCAAAGAAGCTTGTAAGCTGTTGCCTAACTTGAAACTAGTTCAAATAAAGCAATGGGTTTTGTATCTCAACTCTTTAATGGTTGAGGATATAGCGATCGCACAAGCGCCAAGTCAGCAAGAAGAATTGGTGACAGATGAGAATTTAACCGACACCGCTACTTTATTACAAAGCTGCCAGAGCGTTCAAATGTTATCAGAATTACGTGCTTGCTGCTCTGATTCTCTCATTAAAAAAGCGTGCGAACTAATCCCAGTAACGCTTAAACAATGGGTTTGCAACTGGATGGCGTATTGGTCAGCAGAAGAATTGCGTGCGTCTACGAGCTAACGCTCAAATGCCCTGATGACGGTTATTTCAGCTTACGACATAATTAAAGTGTCGTATTTTGTCGCTGTAAATGGCACACAGACAGGCGAAACAACAAGCGTTTGAATTGTTTGAAAAAGGCTTTTATCCTCAAGATGTAAGCGCGTCCTTGCGGGTGAATATTCGCACAGTCCAGAGATGGTTTAAACTATTTCAAGCAGATAATGTCGCGACTTCACAGCCTCAAAAATCCGGTGCGCGTTCCGTCGATTTGGATGAACAAGTGTCCAGCGCTCCGAAAGTTGCAACGAATGGTGATGTAATTTCTCCCACACCAAAAGAAGCGGATCAAGGCTACAGCTCCGTAGAGTGGAGTCTTATAGAAACCATAAACAATTCCTGTAGGCGACTGTGCCAAGAGGACTCATCTGGGCTTGGTGAAAAGCTTTTTGGCGGTGATCACACTGATTTTCTAGAACGACTAACGTATAACCACTTGCTGACTCATGCGAGCATCCGAGTGAAAATGCAAGAACTGCTCAACACCGAATTAGTTAAGCCAGAGTTGAATCTGCGTGTAATAGAAAAGTTGAGTTTAGGCGTTTGTCGCCATTTGCAAGGAGAGCGAGAGGCTTCCGGCGTGGATGAATCGCTCAGTATAAATCGTGCGTGCGTGCGAGTTGAGAAATACGGGCTGATCGTTTCAATGCCAGAAGGAATGGCTAACTAGTAGTTGTAAAGCTCTAATGCTGGATTTGTCATTGCCAAATTTTCAGGTAATGACCACAATTGATTTGTCGAATTTCTCAAATTTCACATGCTCATTCAATTAACCAAAGACGAATATTTAGAAAGGATGGATTTTGTCAAAAAGATGAATGAAATAAACTTCTATTTAACACGTCATGCTGAAATTAATTGCCATACTCTAGTTCCGCTCGTGCTGTATTTTGGATTTATTTTTATCTCTCAAGGATTGATAACCATTATTTTTGAAGATTCTTTCCCCTGCATAGTAGATGGAGCCTTAGTCAAGAAGCCTTACTAATCCTTTTCTTAGCCCCTCGCGGTAAACGAGGGGCTGTGGCTTGTGCGATACCGAGGCGCTATGCGATCGCTCCCCCTAATCCTCAATCGCACCCCGCCAGAAACCTTTTTTTCTTCTAAGCCGGAAAACGGAGAGCCAAATCGAGGGCGTTCTCTCAAAAGAGCAAAATTTTTCATCCTGAAAAGTTCGCGCCAAAAAAAGTTTTCAGCTAAAAAACTGCGTGTATACCATACTACATAGCGTAGTGTCGAGTGACAAAGCATAGATAACCAGCGAGTAATTAGTGAAAGCCATAGTAGATTAGAAGGTATTTAAGCATTGGGAATTGGGCATAACGCCGGACGGACAAACAATTTTAAGCTAGACACCCCGCGCCGGACGCGACGACGGAACTATAAGCAAAAATTTAGAAAGTTGTGGCGATCGCAAAGAATCTGCTTATCAATAGGGTGAAAAACGGCGGTCGCTTGCTGGTGACATCCCTACGGGATGCACCCAATGCCGGACTCCTGCTAACACTCAAATGTAAACACCAACTCAGAAACTATCAACGGGAGAAGGAAAAATCGGCGGTCGCCTCGGTGGTCGGTGACACCCCCGCGCTCTCTGCGCTTCCCCCAACGGATTGTCAGCGATACCTTTGGCACGCGATCGTTTACCTCTATGCCGCTAACACTCAAGCTGTAAATGCCAACTTCAGAGCTATAGAAGAGGGAAAAATCGGCGGTCGCCTCGGTGGTCGGTGACACCCCTACGGGATGCACCCCATATTCCTGCTAACACTTAGGTGTGAGCACCAACCCAGAAACTATCAACAGGAAATGAGAGAATCGGCGTTCGCCTCGTTTGTTGGTGACACCCCTGCGGGATGCACCCAATGCCCAACCCCTGTTAACACTTTACTGTAAACATCAATGCAAGTATATACAGCAGACGACAGGCAATTTTGAATCTCCAATTCCTGCTAACACTTAAGTACAAACACCATTGTCGATATGCGGATAAGCGTTAACACCAAGTCCGAGATGCTGATATGCCGCTTACACTTTCAATGCCGTTAACACTGTATGTGCAAACGCCATACTTGCCGCTCACACTATTCATCTGCCATTGACACTAAATTGTAAACAGCAAATCCGGTTATAACCGGGTGTGCTGTTGGTACTTTGCTGTTTGCACTTGTGTAAACGGGTGTGGCGTTTGCTCTTAAGTGTAATCAGCATTTAAGAGTGTTAACGGGATAATCGCAGTCATGGTGTTGATACTAATAATAATGATGTTGATACTCTAGTGTAAGCAGGAATCTGAAGCTTCCATTTGACAAGGGTTTTAAGCGTTGATACTTATTTGGTGTTTATAGTTAAGTGTTAACAGGTATTGGAGGTTAGAAATTGGCGTCCCAACCAATGCCGATTTATCTTCTCTTGTTGATAGTTATCGGCTTGATGTTTACGTTTGAGTGTAAACACGAATCCGAGGTTACAATTTAGCGTTTACACTTTTATGGCGTTTACTCTCTCAAGTGTTAGCGGGAGACGCGATCGCATAAAAAGACTCGCGGGAAAACTAGCATTACAAAAGCGATGTGACATTTGCAAGACACGCCAAAAGCTATAGCCAGTAAGCTTTTGAAGCGATTACAATAAAGCAATGTCACGTTGAATTTACTATTTTGTCACATCAATGTCGCCTTTAAGTCAAAAACAACTCCAGGCGGTTAAATTGCTTGCCTCTGGCAAGAATCAAAGCGAGGTAGCTAGTCATCTAGGTGTGAACCGTCGGACGATCGCACGATGGTGCGAAAATCCAGAATTTACTGAAGCTGTCGCGACGGGACGCCCTAAAGTCGTTCAAAAATTAACTGAAAGTGTTTCATTAAAAACTACAGAATTAATTGAAGTTAATTTACCAAAAGCAATTAAAACTGTGGTTCATATTTTAGATGATGTTGAGGCGCGAAATTGCGATAAACTCAGGGCGGCTCAACTTTTGGGTAAATGGGCTGGACTTGAGAAAAATAGCGAAGCTGATACAAAATCTCAACCAGAATTAGATTTACGCGCTTATTTGTTAAGCTTGTCAAATAAAAATTAAAAATAATGCAAATACCAAAAGTTAGTATCACAACATTTGCAGAAGACAAATATCTATTAAATTTAAAACTGTGGCAAAAGCAGAAAGAGGTTTTGGAAACTTTCTGGTCTGAAAATTACACAAAAGCGGTGTGGTGCTTAGGACGTAGAAGCGGTAAAACATTAATGGCAGCGATAAGCGCTTGCTACGCTAGTTGTATTTTGGCTGATGAATATAAAAAACATTTACGACAAAATGAACGATTTTATATTATAACCATCGCAAATTCAGCAGACCAAGCTAAACTGGCGTTATATAATATAAAAGACTTAATTAAAAATAGTGTATTGCTCAAAGAGTTAATCGTTAATGAAACTGCGGATAGTCTTGAATTATGCAACAATTCGATAATTAAATCTATTCCAACAAGTTCGCGAAGCGCTCGTGGAATGGCGTGTCCCATGCTTATTTTCGATGAGTTAGCGTATTCTATGGATTCAAACGGAAATGCATCAGGAGATGCTCTTTATAATGCATTAGCACCAAGTTCGGCACAATTTGGAGAAAGTGGGAAAGTGTTATTATTGAGTTCACCTTACAAATCCGAAGGAATTTTTTACGATATTTACAAACAAGGAATTAGTGGACTATATCCTGATATTCAAGTTGTGAATTTACCAAGCTGGGAAGTTAACCCCACTTTATCTAAAAGTTTTTTAGAAAGTGAAAAAGCTCGTGACCCAGACATGTTTAATGTCGAATACGGTGCTAATTTCAGTCAAAACTTAGCAAGTTTTTTGAATGCTGATTTAGTTCACACGGCGATCAATTACCACAGAAACAGTTTACTACCGCAAGATTGCTATTTAGGTGATTACTTTTTGTCGTTAGACCCTGCAAAGGGTTCTCGCGATGCATATACCGCTTGCATCGCTCATTTTGAAGATAGTTTTTTAGTTGTCGATCTATTTCACCAATTTACCGCTAGCTGGGGAGAAGATAAGAAGAAACAAGTAAATATTGCAGAAGTAGAATCATGGATTATTGAAATGCATAATATCTATGGTTTCACAAAAGTATGCCTCGACCAATACAACAGCATTAGCACAATTCAACGTTTGAGTGGACTTATCGATATTCAAGAAATAAATTGGAGTGCTAGTTCAAAAACTAAGGCATATACAAAATTACGCGAGTTATTCAATTCACAAAAAATTGAATTGTACCCACATGTTGAATCACTGAAACAATTAAAAAATCTAAGCGTATTCTACAAACCAGGTGGTTCTTGGTCGGTAAGCGGTGGAACGGGCGCGGCTGTCGATGATTTTGTCAGCGCTCTTGCTGGAATTTTGTTAATTTCCGATTATGATGCCGATTTTGATGCGATCGAAGCAATGACGCGAAAAGAGCCTGGTGAGAGCGAGTATGCGATTCAGAACTGGCTAAATTATTACCACTGGTAATTTATTCTAAACTTCTAATAAAAATTCAGCATAAGCAGTTGAGTTTAGCGATACTATTCGCGCTTGTGGAATTAGTTCGTTAAATCAAAAGTTTAGTTGTAAATTTTTTATTTGCGAAAATTTGATTAATTTTTCAAATTTTTAATAGATTCGCTATGCGATCGCTAGATATTGGCTAGCAGCTTTACAAGATTTTTCGCTTCGTGAATGTGCAACTTAAACTCACTTAAAATTACACCAGTATCAACAACAATTTCACGTAAAACAACACTTGGGACATCAAACAATTCATCGTCGTTGTCGTCGGTGGGTGGTTGTGCGTAATCAATTTTTTCATAAATAATTTCAAGCGTTACCGCTCGCGGTCTTATGCCGTTGGCGAGAATCGCAGCATTAAGAGAAGCATCTTCGCCAACCTCTATTTGATTATTAATAAGATACAGCCATTTTTCACGTTGTTCATACATTTTTATGCGAGTGCCGATAACATGCTTTTCACGGCGAAATCTAAATCTACTACGTTGCATTTATGCTTTTTAAATAAAATGGGTGTAAATCTGCCAATATTTCAATATTCTCACAAATTTATAACAAAGTAATTCCGCCGGGTGATTAGCGATCGCGATCGCACTTTTTTAATTTGAGCAACCGTTAGCATTACTACTAATAACCCATTGCCTAATTTGTTCACGCTTACTAGCTTCTAAATATCTAGAAGCCTGCTTAAAAACAAAAGGTGGAATATCGCATTCTCGCAATTCTTGTAACATATCGCAGCTCTCGCAGTCGGCTAACAAGCTAGCGATATATTCAAGATGCTCTGGCTTTAACCATTCATCCGTATCAGGTACATTTTCAATACCAGTGTTGGTGACAACCTCTTCCTGGTTATATATAAAAGAATTGGAGGTTGTCACCACTACGGATGGGTTTTCAATACCAGTGTTGGTGACAACCTCTTCCTGGTTATATATAAAAGAATTGGAGGTTGTCATCAAACCGTTAGTTGGTTGACAATTATCTGTTTCCCCGGTGGCTAACCGTTGTTTTTCAAGCTCGGCTTGATAGCACTGCTCTAGCTCTTGGCGTTGTCGCAAAGTTTCTTCTGCTTTATCAGCTGCTCCCTTGAGCGATACTTCTTTTGAAGACGCGATCGCATTCTCGGCTCTGACACCTAAACAATTGTCGATATCCGAGATAAACTCATCAAAGTCTTTTGGTGTTGTCACGCTGTAAAAGCGTGAGTTCTTCTGTCTTTTTTCTTTTATTTCCTTGGCTTCAAGTCCAAAATAATCGAGAAATCGGTCAAGCATGTCTTTGATGTACTTTGAACTTTTAAATCCGCCATTGCCATTAGGCGATCGCTTTGCTCTGGGAATGCCAATTAAGTTATGCCATTCAGGATTATCGTAGTATTTGTTGATTATTTCCCGCACCCAATCATCTTGAGTGGAAAACACATAAGCATTAATTAATCTAGTTATTCCCAGCTGCTTTAAAGCCTCTATTTTGGTACTGGTATACTTCCAAATATCTTGAGGGGTAAAACTGCTATTTTCAAAGCTGTATTTTTTCTCAAGTTTGAAAGTAGCATCAAATAATTCATCATTTAATAGCTGCTTCAGTCTCCATCTTGAATCAATGAATTTAATATCGTTGACATCGACCGAGTAAACTAAATTGGCGTTCCAACTGCCAGTCTCCTCAATTCCAGGTAGTTTATGTTTTATTCTGGCTTTACGAATTTTACATTTTGTGTCATAGTCAACATCTTTTTTGCTTAGTTCTTGGGCTTTTTCCCATTCAATATTCTCAGAGTTAAAAACTTTTTCCGCCTCGCGAATTTTTACCTTTTCTTTGACTTCTTGATATTCGTCGTACTGCTCATCATCAGCATCTTCTACTAAATCAATAACACGGTTTCCAGCTTGAGTTAAAGCAGTTTTGAGCATTAGCTTTAAATTTTGATGCTCATATTTAAGCTGTTTGCTATCTTTCAGCGATTCAATAAACCAAGGGTCGTTTGCAAACTGTTTACCCATATCGGCAAACATATCACAAACAAATTGACTGTCCAATAGCTCATTGTCAACTTCTATTGATTTAGCTAACAACATTTTAATTCGTTCATTAAGCACTTCCCCTACTGATTTCATAGCATAAGGACAGGGGTCAGTAGTCATGTTGACAAATTCAGGACAGGCAACATAAATTGGCACTTTTGTATCGCGTAACCTTGCCGATAACTGAGTTAACGTGTTGACACCAACTGTACCTCGAATATCAAAGCAAACCGCATCAAAATAATCATACAAATCGATGCTTAAGCCACTTTCACCACTAGGAGAAATGCTAAGAGAATCTAGTTTTTCTACTAAAATAAATTCTTTGGGCGCGGCTTGCAGTTGCTTTGATAGTTCATCATGGCTAGTTTTACCATCGAGTCGAAAATGTTTATGACCTCCTTCGGTAAGAATCTCGTCTATTATTTCGCAACTTCTCTGACTATCAGAAATCCATAATGGTCTCTTGGCTGCTTTCGCTTTTTCTACCAAATGAGAGGGGAGATATTTGGGATTAGCTGTAAAATCCTTATCGCTACTAGCAGTTTCCAAAAAGTGAAAAGTTCTAGGATTTTGAGGAGAAACGCTATCTAATACCTTTATGCGCTTATCTGGAAATAATTGACGAATAAAATTTACATCTTTATCACAAAGATTGGCATCCATCATGATAGCAAATTGAGAGTTTTGAATAGTTTGCGTGTCCCATTCAATAGCCTGTTTTTGCCGTCCTTTAAGAGTACCACCTCCTTTAAGGTGTCCTAATACAGAACAAATCTCATCATGTATTAAGTAATAATCAGGATTGCGGTTGATGATATCGTTAAATTTAAAGTAGCTATCAGCGCACCCACCCCAAAGTTTGATACTGTCGTCGCTAGAGAAATCAACATAAGTTCCCGCCAGTAGCTCTACCTTGTCTTTAATATGTTGAGATTTTAAACCCATAGCATTTGCTCTAGCTATGGTGTTATTAAGCAAGCTGTTGCGATAGCCAATTAATAATGAAACTACATCTAAATCTGATGCCTTAAGGAATTCAATTAAAGCTTGAGTTTTCCCACCACCAAGACTTTTTCTGATGAGCAAGATATCACAATCATTCTGTATACCTTGTGGTATCGTCAACCACTTTTCATGCTGTACAATATCAGCAGTTAATTTGACTCTATTTTCTGCCCAATTTTTAAACCGCTTTGATGCAAAACCTTTATTTTCTTGTTGTCCAAATACTTCTTTGTATTTTTTGAGGAAAGATTCAACCTTTAATTTTCTAACTATTGATAAATCATCAAGTTCATCGATATCGCCTTGGCTTTTATGAATTTGATTCCAGTCAAAAACGCGAATATCTGATTTACTGAATTTATCTTTCAACCAATCAAGTGTATCAGATAATTTTTGTTTGACCTGCGAATTAAGCGCCCATCCAGCATCCGGGATGGCAATAATTGGTAAATTGCCATACTTATTGATAGCTTGCTTAATATACTTCTCTAGCAATTGCGGACTTGACAACCATTGACCACCCGCCGCGCCGATTGTGAACAGATTCAATCTTTGGCTTACAAAAAACGGCTTGCAACCAGTGCCTTCAACAATTGCGATGCCTTCTGGCTTACCGCTAGGTGGGTGAAATACTGCTAAAGGATTTTCGTCTTCCGGCTGCAACTTCAAGGTTGCTCGATCCGGCGTAGACTCCCATTTGTAACGATTTCCGTCCTGGGGGTTGTGTAACCGCAATTGTAGCGAGGTAATTCTCCCCTCAAAATCTCGCACTGGACAAAGATAGCCGTCGCCGCTGACAACTAAAAATTTGCCATCCTCGCTGATTCCAGGCAGGCGCGTGCCATACTTTTTCTTTAGTGGCTGCCACTTTTTAACGGACTTAAACCCGCTTCTCTCAATTTCCTCTTGAGTCAACCCACGTCGTTGTAAGTCAGCGAGGGTTTCGCTGTTGATCGGAAATTGCTCTAAAATTTCTGAGTAATCCCGATCGCGCTCGTCAACAGATAGCGCTCTTTCTCGCCTGATTTGCTCGTCTTTCTTGGCTGCCTGCTGCTTTGCTACCTTCTGAGCCTCCCACTCGCGCCGCTGCTCATCCGACCACTGCTGGCTATTGTCGAGGCAGAAAGCCGCCCACAAGTCGAAATGAGCCAAGCATTTATACCCATTAATAATTTCGCCCTTGCGAGTGTCAGCGCATGTCATGCAGAGGTGCTTGCCCTCCTCATGGGAATGCCTACAACGTCCTCTGGTGTCCTCACAGGTTGGGCAAGGGCGGGTGATAGAGGTGGGTGTAAAATTCATACTTCCACCTCCGTTGCCTGCTTGACTTTTGCTTCCATTTGCAGAAGCATAGCCACAGCTTTAGCGTTAAACCAGGGTAGGGGAATAAGCCCATTTAGATAATCCTGCTCATCTTGGCTGAGGTGAGGCGATTTCGCTAAAGCTTCTGGATCGGGGCAAGGGCGGATCGCAAGGTCGCAACATCCGGTTCGTAGGTATTTTGAACCAGTCCTGCGATCGCGTACCACGTTGTATCGAAATTCTTCACCGCATTCTTTGCAAATCTTTGTATTGCTTGTTACTAAAAATGGTACTGAATTATAGACCTGCTGCTCTTTTTTTGGTATAATTACGCTATCAGAAATTTTCTGGTGAGGATTCCCTGAATAAGACATTGAACTGCTCCTTTAGTGAATTTAGAGCAGTGCTAGCTTTTAATTTGTGGAATTGTTAGTCTAGTTGACAAGTTTATTTTTTTGTGTGCTGATTAGGCACTTTTGGAAAAACCGAGCGACTGATTATCGCTTGTGTGATTGAGTAAGAGTGAGGCTGGCCAACTGGTGAATTAACAATTTCCCCTTTGAAAGCTAGGCACTGCTCGCGAAGATCGCAAACCGAAAGTGTGTAATCAGTATTTTTTTAGTTTTTATGCCGATATTTTTTCGGGATTTTGTGCCAAATAATTACGTAAGGCTAATCGAATTAGAGTATTTTTAGATACACTATTATCGTGAGAATATTTAGCTAGCATGTCAAATTCCTTCGCACTAAATCTTACCCCCCAAGTAGGCAATAATGGAGTCCCTTCCAGGGAAGGTCTTCCCTGTTTTTTTGTTCTTTGGTCGTTCATTTGGTTTTATTTTGTCGGGCGATTTGCTAAAGATAATATAAACCATAAATAATCTATATTTTGTAAATTATTAAAAAGTGTATTTTCTGGCTAAAATTTGCTTATACATAGCTAGATTTTTTCAAAGATTCACGACTTTTATTGATGCCAATTGATGCCAGTTGACAAATAGAAAATAAACCGCTACCCCAAAAATAGTTATTAATGGAAAAAACAGAAGATATCTATTATAAGTGGATTGTTTGCAAAAAATATAATGATGTAAGTTCCGTAAAGCAATCTAAATTATGCAAAATCACGTAAATTATCACATTTCGGAAATTTTGCATAAATTAAATGTTTATTTGAGTAACATCTAATTTCTGCGAGCTATTTTTTTTGTATTTTTTACAAAACTATTTTCAGCCGCCTCCTAAATTATGCAAAATCACGTAAATTATCGCATTTCGGAAATTTTGCAGAAATAAAATGCTTATTTGATTAACATCTAATTTCTGCGAGTTATTTTTTTTGTATTTTTTACAAAACTATTTTCAGTTGCTTCACCCATCTGAAGAGCGATATTTGCTTGTGGGTAATTTATGCGGGTTAGGGGTGATGTCGTCTAAAACATATTTCCCGACATTTTTACCCACAGGATACAGCGATCGCTTAACTCACTACTGCTGCATCGGGCTTTGGCTTTTTCTCAAAAACCTGGATATTTGGCTCGTTCAGCACAAAGCCGTTCTCAGTTGCCTCCCCCATCTTCCCGGCAATAGCACCTACCCATTGAGGATAGTTCGCTTGTGCGTCGGTGAGTTTCTTCCAGACTTTCGGCTTAAGGGTGACTGAAATAATACGCCCGTCGCAGTCAATCTGAAATTGTTGCCAGCCGTTTTCTACAGTTTTGGCTTGGGGTAGTTCGTTGATTTTGATGGTAATTTCTAATTTTCCTTGTGTCATTGTCATTTTTTGAGATTAAAGATTTTTTACTTTTGGCTTTGGTAAATTTGTTGTTTCTCGCGCCTCAATAAATTTCTGGTTTAGCTCTGCCTTTTTCACTTGCCAAATATTTTTCGGCAATTCTAACGAAACTCCAAAATAATTAACGTAGGCATCCAAGTCTTCTTCTGGTAATGAGTTTAGAAATTTGCGAAGTTCGCCTGCGAATCCAGAATCTAGACTTTGGCGCAACAACCGACGTAAATGCAGGAACCCTTGCCAGTCCCGTGCGGCTACCATTGCTGCCATTGCTTGAAGTAGTTTTTCTTTAGTCATCCCGTCAAAAGCGCCTAAGCGCAAAGTGTGTACAAGTTTTGTTTATCAGAACTAAGCTTCTAGAAAGCTATTGTCATTTTGGTGGATTGTTGCCATTACCACCTTGTTGCAGCGCTTTCCTAAACATTTCCTCAACACCTTCAACGCCTTCCACAATTGCTTTTGCTAAGTCGTCCACACACTCTTGTAACAGAGTTCGCGATTGAGCGAAACCTTCCTCAACCGAGGTGGTTAAGTTGTCAACTTTTTGTGTGAGTTGTGCGATCGCGTCTGTATTTATCTGCTGCTGCTGGGCAACTTGATTCAGGCGAGTTGCGGTTAAGAGTAAAAGTGCTTCGATTTTGTCTAGGCGATCGCCCTCGTCTTCTCCACTTTTAGTCATGCAGCATCCTTGTCTTTTTTAGTTGTAGATGATTGAGATTCATTCTCCTTTTTGCGATTAGCAACCGATTTAAGAATAATAACTCTGCATAACTGTGTAACTGGTATAAATTCGGACTTAGCCCATTCCTCTAGGTAGCTAAAATCCTCCTCATCAAATCGGATTTGTACTCTTGGTTTTTCTGACGGCATAAATAACGAGTTACTCTTAGTAACTCATTATCAGCCCAAAAATGGTTATTTGCTATTTTAGAGTCTCTTGGTTGACAAGTGACTCACTTGCAGTCTATCCTAACATCTAAATCGACTTATGCAACTACCATTGCACGCGGGAACTTAAACCAGTTCTCGTGCCTGATTTTCATGCCTGTTCAACGACCAATTCACGATCGCGCTCGTGAAGTATCAGCCAGCAAATTTTCAAAAAAAACTTTTTATTTAAAAGAGGAGGCTAAGAATTTTTCCGAAAAACTTTTTTTATTTAATTGCGTTGCTCTCAGTGCTTGGGTAGAAATGACCTGAAATCAAGTCACTCCAAGGGTTACAGCGATTTAACATTCCGTTGCTCCCTGTGCCTACGACTTATTAGCCAACAAATTATCAAAAAAATGTTTTTTAGTTGGAGGAAATTGCAAAAGTTTTTAAAACTAGACTGCCAAAAAGTTTTTAGTATCAGCCAACAAGTTTTCAAAAAAAAACTTTTTATTTAAAACAGGAGGCTAAGAAATTTCCGAAAAACATTTTTTATTTAATCGCGTTGCTCTCAGTGCTTGGGTAGAAATGACCTGAAATGAAGTCACCCCAAGGTTTACAGCGATTTAACATTCCGTTGCTCCCTGTGCCTACGACTTATTAGCCAAGAAATTATCAAAAAAAATGTTTTTTATTTAGAGGAGACTGCCAGAAGTATTAGCCAACAAATTATCAAACAAAATGTTTTTCAATTAATCGTGTTGCTTTCAGTGCTTGGGTAAAAATGACCTGAAATCAAGTCACTCCAAGGGTTACAGCGATTTAACATTCCGTTGCTCCCTGTGCCTACGACTTATTAGCCAAGAAATTATCAAAAGTTTTAAAAACTAGATTGTCAAAAAGTTTTTAAACCTGATTGAAAGTAACCGCTTATCCGAAGGAAAATGCCAAAAGTTTTAAAACCGGGCATCCCTGAGAAAGTTACCCGGTTTCAGTCCTAAAATCACGAAAATTCAGAACCATGAAAATTTTATCAGTTTTTTTGTTTTGCGCGATCGCGTTTCGCATTGTGAGTGCGATCGCTTTAACCAGCCCCGCGATCGCAATTGATTGCCATCGTGGAGGCGATCGGCGCGAGAATTGCTCACAAATTTAAGCCAAAAGTCCGGCGCTGATCCAATCAACCCGGACTTCTACTAATCCTGCAAGGGATGCATCACGCCGCAAGCGTAACTGCACGACAATCCTACCATGAGACTTTCAATCAAAAAACACAATCAAGTTTATCTAGAATACCTGGCTTCACAGATGGGAATCACAGATATCTCAGAAGTTCTTAATTATCTACTGCTCGATATTAAGGGGCTTGGGTATCAATTCGGAAATAAACCAGCGCCACAGCCACAACCGCAAGCGCCGCTCGGTTTCGACGCGAGTACTTTTGAGCCTTTTCAGCCTGCTTTTGCTCCTAACCACGACGGCGATCGCAACCACATCGACCCAATGATCCAACGCCTGATTGATGCGGGTCTTGAAATGGATTTTTAGATAATGAAGACTTCTATTTTTGTTTTACTTACTGTCTTGTTGATTTCTGTAACTCCCGCTATCGCAGAAAATAAAAAACTTTCTTGGCTTTGCCGAAAAGGTTTTGTCGGTTGGTTTTGGCACGGAGAACGTTATCCTAAATGCAACAAAAATGCAATTGTGTCTAAGCAGGGGAGCATTTTCGGTCTGTACATTCAAAAACCACGGGAGACAAAATAATGCCAGTCAAAAAACGCGAAAATGGTTCCCTCACTGGCTCTAAACGTTACGCCGCTGAAAAAGGTAAGACTAAAAGTATTGAAGAACAGACGCGAGAAAACGACGCGAAAGCTAGAGAAAGAATCAAGGCTCGTTTTCAAAAACCTGCTGACGCTGTTAACGCCGTTGCTGATGGTGTCCGAACCGTTGCTAATGGTGTAAAAACAGTTGAACGCGCTGCTAGGACTGTACGCCAAGCTGTAAATGGTGGTAGCAGTACTGTCACCGATAACGCCAAACAATCGTTAAATAAAGCTTCAGAAATCACCTCTGAGTATGGAATTAAAGAGATTGAAATCAGTGATTTATTAGGCTCTGACCCCTATAAAGCTGATGCCAATATCCCAGAGATGAAAGCGGCTGATGCCAACCGCGAGAAACTCAAAATCCAGCGGCAAGACAACGCTCTTGAAGTCCGACTTGAGAAGATTAAACAGGGTAGAAAAGTCGTAGCGGTTGCCACAGAGCAACGTCGATTAATAGGTGATTTAGTTGACTTCTCTACCGTTGGCATTGAAACAGCTACAAAGGTCAGTAAACCAAAAAGTTTTCTCCTCAAGGCGATCGCTAACCAGCCATTGCGTAGTTTTAGGTGCTAGGTGATACTAAATATCTTAAAAGTACTTATGCTTC
>NZ_JBPAOH010000176.1:0-15038 GCF_050875635.1 Tolypothrix sp. VBCCA 56010 | reverse complement strand
TTCACCCTCAGAAGCTCAAAGTTCACCCTCAGAAGCTCAAAGTTCACCCTCAGAAGCTCAACGTTCACCCTCAGAAGCTCAAAGTTCACCCTCAGAAGCTCAACGTTCACCCTCAGAAGCTCAAAGTTCACCTTTCCATGCACTTTGTACATAACAAAGTCAAGACTTACGCAAAAAACCTTGCCAGTTCCTTAATTTACGTAGCGATAATTCATGAATTATCGCTACAGAAGATATGTTTTGCGTAAGTCTTGAAAGTTATAAAAATCCCTCTTCTTCCACACCACGCTTCCCCCACTCCCCACTCCCCACTCCCCACTCCCCACTCCCCACTCCCCACTCTGAAAAAATGAATCAGCGCCGACTGAAATTTAAACTCAAACTATTACTATTAATGTGTCTGGTTCCCTGCTTAATAATAACCGCCAAACACATCGACATTCACGGACTTGTGTTGACTTCAATCATGTGGGTTAAAAGTCTTGGTGTTTTGGGTCCAATTGCTTTTATGATAATTTATAACTTAGCTACACTACTCTTTATACCCGGTTCCCTACTGACACTAAAAGGTGGTTGTCTGTTTGGTGTCTTTTGGGGTTCGATTTATGTCTTAATTGCGGCACTATTAGGAGCAAGCTTGGCATTTTTAATTGGACGCTATCTATCACGCGATTGGGTTTGCCGAAAAATAGAAAAAAATCCGAAATTTAAAGCAATTGATCGAGCGGTTGCGAAAGAGGGATGGAAAATTGTACTGCTGACTCGCCTATCTCCCGTCTTTCCATTCAACTTATTAAATTATGCTTTTGGAGTTACACAAGTTTCTTTTAAAGATTATGTTTTAGGTTCGCTTGGCATCATTCCCGGTACTATCATGTATGTTTATCTCGGTTCTATTGCAGGTAACTTAGCGACGATTAACATATCTAATCAGCCAAGCAATCTGGAAACTCAAATTGGGCAATGGGTAATGCAAGCAGTTGGGTTTATTGCCACCGTTGCTGTGACTGTATACGTGACAAAAATTGCTCAGAAAGCTTTAAATGAAAGTATCGTGACAGAAGAAGTTAGCGATGAGACAGATAAGTTTAAGCGCTGAAGCGCTTACTACATGAATAAATTTATAAGTTAAGTGTTTTAATGTTGTTTGTGGTTAGCATGACTTTACTAATGAACATACAGCCTGTTTTAGCTCAGGTATCTTTTAATCTCCAAGACATCCTCAGAAATGCTTTGCAGTCAATTGATAACCTTGGTTCAGTGAAAGCATTTGCCTTTATTGGACTTTATATTATTGCTACTGTCGCTTTTTTACCAGGTTCAATTATAACTTTAGGCGCTGGCGTTATTTTTGGTGTAGTTTGGGGTTCGCTCTACGTCTTGATCGGTGCTACTCTAGGAGCAACTGCCGCTTTTATAGTCGGACGTTATTTAGCAAGAAATTGGGTTGCCCGCCAAATCGAAGGTAACAAAAAATTCGCCGCTATTGATCGAGCAGTCGGCAAAGAAGGACTAAAAATAGTGCTTTTAACACGACTTTCCCCGGTGTTTCCCTTCAACTTATTAAACTACGCTTTTGGCATCACCGGAGTTTCTCTTAAAGATTACTTTATCGGCTCAGTCGGCATGATTCCCGGAACAATCATGTACGTTTACATTGGTTCTCTCGCTGGTAGTCTTGCCAGAATCGGCACAGAAACTCAACCTACTAACTCAACTGTACAATGGGCAATTCGCATCACTGGTTTTATCGCCACAGTTGCCGTCACAGTTTATATTACCCGCATCGCCAAGAAAGCCCTAGAACAAGAGGTTTCGTAACGTTATTCTCGTTCCCGAACAAGAAAACAAGAGATTTCGTAGGGGTGGGGTTTCCCCACCCTCATTCCCCCGGTGGTATTTTTAAAGGAAGTAATTATGTCAAATTCAGAATTTCATCAAGTCACAGTCCGCCCAATCGATGAGTATAATCAAACATTAGTTTCCAATGTACATCCAGCAAATTGGCTAAATCCTGAACCAGCCGATCGCTATGACTTAGTAGTAATTGGTGCAGGTACGGCAGGCTTAGTTGTCGCCGCAGGTGCAGCCGGTTTAGATTTAAATTTGAAAGTCGCATTAATTGAAAAGCATCTCATGGGTGGAGATTGCTTAAATGTTGGTTGCGTACCGTCCAAATGTGTAATTAGGTCTTCGCGCTTAGTTGGGGAAATGTGGAATGCAGCTGAATTAGGGATTAATATTCCCAAACATATTGACATTGATTTCCCGGCAGTGATGGCACGGATGCGACGGTTGAGAGCGGGTATAAGTCATCACGACTCGGCAGAGCGTTTTCAAAAGCTGGGAGTTGATGTCTTCTTGGGTAGCGGTAAATTTGCCAGTAACAATACTGTAGAAGTTGACGGCAAAACTCTCAAGTTTAAAAAAGCTGTAATTGCAACCGGAGCAAGAGCTGCACGTCTTACAATTAGAGGCATTGAAGAAGCTGGTTATTTGACTAATGAAACAGTTTTTTCTCTCATCCAACGACCGGAACGTTTAGCGGTGATTGGTGGTGGTCCGGTTGGTTGCGAAATGGCGCAGGCTTTTCGCCGTTTGGGTTGCGAGGTGACACTTTTGCATCAAGGTTCGCACATCTTAAATAAAGAAGATGCTGACGCAGCAAAGATTCTTCAACAAGTTTTCAAGAAAGAAGGAATTCGCTTAGTGTTAAATTGCCAGTTAGAAGAAGTAACAACCGTCACCGATGGTAAGCGACTTTACTTTTCTTCTAACGGTCGCCGAGATTCTGTTACCGTAGATGAAATTTTAGTCGGTGTAGGACGCGCCCCAAATGTGGAAAAACTAAATTTAGAAGCTGTTGGGGTGGAATACGACCAACTTCATGGTGTAAAGGTGAATGATTACCTTCAGACGACGAATCGCCATATTTATGCAGCGGGTGATATCTGCATGAATTGGAAGTTCACCCATGCGGCAGATGCGGCAGCGCGAATTGTCATCAAAAATACGCTGTTTTCGCCTTTTGGTTTGGGACGCTCTAAACTTAGTAGTCTGGTGATGCCTTGGGTGACATATACTAACCCGGAAATTGCTCATGTCGGGATGTATGAAGAAGAAGCAAAAGAAAAGGGAATTGATGTGGAGACAATTCAAGTTCCTTTGAGTAGTGTAGATCGAGCGATCGCCGACGGTGAAGAGTCAGGTTTTGTGAAAATTCATCACAAAAAAGGCTCGGATGAAATTATTGGTGCAACCATTGTTGCTGCTCATGCAGGTGAAATGATTTCCGAAGTCACCACCGCGATCGTCAATAAAATCGGTTTGAGCAAATTAAGCAGCGTGATTCATCCTTATCCAACCCAAGCCGAAGGCATTAAAAAAGCAGCAGATGCTTATCGTCGCACGCTGCTGACACCGAGAACAAAAGCCTTATTAGGATTTTTAACAAAGCTTTCTTGAGGATGCTTTGTAGGCGATCGCTCACCCATCAACTAACAACCATCAACTAACAACTAACAACCATCAACCAACAACCAACACCCAACACCCAACAACCAACAACCAACAACTATTACCACGGTACAACGCCGTTTTCGTCAAAAAACCCGCCTGTTGGACCGTCAGAAGGTAATGTTGCCAAGCGCACTGGAGCGGTTGCACCCTGCTGTACAGTCCGCGTACCGTTGTGAGCATTGATGTCAGTAGCAACGTAACCGGGATCGGCAGACGCTAAGGCGATCGCCACTTTATCAATCAGTTTGCCAGACATGAATTATTCTTGATTTTCGTTTTATACCCATAACTTATAAGTTCGAGTGCGCTCAAAGTCAAGTCTCAATTACACTTTTAGATATGCAAATAGTAGAAAATGCTTTCTTGACAAGATGTGCTTGCCCTGCACCTAGACCCGCCTACCTATTCAATATATCGGCTACGATATAAACATATATAATATTGTAATTTTGTCAGTATTTCAGGCAATAGATATTATTGCAAGACCAGTGGAAAGAACTGGAGCAACAGGAAAGATAATTTTTGTTTATTTGAGAAGCCCTGATGAGAATCTCATCGAAATATCAAATTATAAAAAATAATATTTTTCTCTATGAAGATGCATTTTATAGCCTGCGTCGGCAGGCTTTGTTCATGTAGCCGCGAGTTTACTCGTCGGTTTATTAAATGCAACGTTACAGAGAATTGGTATTACCCCTTTCCCCTTCCTTAGTAAGAAAAATCAATCATAAAGAGTAAAAAATAGCAGGTTTTACGTTTGATGTTGCCACTTTCCCTTAAACTAGGGGCAGTAACCTTGTTCAAACTGGCTCCGGTGGTGAACTGTGACACAAGCCAATGATTCAATCTCTATGCAGAATATCTCCCGCCGGGAACTGAGCGATTTAGTGCGAACTCAGTTGCAAATGCTGCTGGAAGCCGGAGATTTACAAGCCGCAAAAGCGATTCTCGTACCTGTGCAACCTGCGGATATTGCTGATGCGATTGAAGGTTTGCCAGAAAAAATGCACGCTTTGGCTTTTCGCTTGCTTTCCAAGGATGAGGCAATTGAGGTTTATGAACATCTCGACTACAGCATTCAAGAACTGTTAATCGAAGAACTGAGAAGCCAGGAGATTCATGACATTGTTGATAAAATGTCACCAGATGACCGAGCAAGGTTATTTGATGAATTACCCGCAAAAGTCGTCAATCGTCTGCTAGAACAACTTAGCCCAGCAGAACGGGAATTCACTTCCCTACTATTGGGTTATGAAAGCGGTACTGCTGGGCGAATTATGACCCCAGAGTTAATTTCGCTGAAAGAAAATTTGACGATCGCTCAAGCTTTAGAGAGAATTCGCCGCCTAGCTAATGCTAGCGAGATGATTTATTACCTCTACATCACTGATGAGGCTAGGTGCTTAACTGGGATGTTGTCGTTGCGCGACTTGGTGACATCTCAGCCAGAGCGAAGGATTAGCGACATGATGACCCGCGATGTGGTCTTTGTTTACACGGATACTGATCAGGAAGAAGTTGCAAGATTGATACAAAGATATGACTTTCTTGCCGTGCCTGTGGTAGATCGAGAACAGCGTTTAGTAGGGATTGTCACTGTTGATGATGTAATTGACATTCTCCAAGAGGAAACCACTGAGGATATTTACGCTTTAGGTGGTGGTGTACAGTCCGGAGGCGACAATTATTTTCAGACAGATTTGCTGACAGTTGCCCGCAAGCGAGTAGTTTGGTTGTTTGTCTTACTTTTTACTAATACAATTACGGGAACAATTATTAAATCCCAAGAAGATATTTTAAGTCAAGTGGTGGTACTGACGGCGTTTATCCCTTTACTGACAGGCACTGGCGGTAATGTCGGCGCTCAATCTTCAACGGTAGTAATTCGCGGGATGAATACCGAAGAAATACGAAGTATGGGTTCGTTGCAGGTGATTGGTAGAGAAGCGATCGCCGGCGCATTGTTAGGAACGATGTTAGGTGCGATCGCCACAGTGTGGGCATATTTTCTGCAAAATAATTTATCAGTAGCGATCGCCGTCGGCAGCAGTCTGGTAGCAATTTCTATTTTAGCTTCTATCTCCGGTTCAGCACTGCCGTTTCTATTCCGCTTACTTCGCTTAGATCCAGCATTAATGTCAGCACCATTTATTACTACCGCAGTCGATGTAGCTGGTGTTTTAATTTACTTCAATTTGGCGCGAGTAATTTTAAAGATATAGTTAGTTGGAGCGTGGATAGTTGTTAGTCGATAGTTGTTAAGAGTTAGTTGTTAAGAGTTAGTTGTTGGTTGCAGCGTTGTTAAGATTTACCACTAACCACGCTCCCACTATCCACTATCCACGCTCCCACTATCCACTATCAACTATTTACTATCCCCTAATTAAAGTTCTGATGCCGTATCTGGCGCAACCACTTCGCCGGTACCAATTTGTAATATCATGTCTTGGTCGGTAATCAGTTCATTGAGTTCTTTGACTTGCAAATTCATTTCCTCACAAGCTTGCCGTAATTCACGCGCAAAGGTGTTGAGGTCGTCACCATAACCACATTGAAAAGCAGCGGTTTCAATTCCCTGTTTGGCATTCGCTCTAGCACAATCCACTAGCTCTGTGCCTTGCAATCGTGTTGGGGATGCCATAGCCGTAATTTTTATGTATTAAGTGTTCTTTACGAGACTATCAACTATAAAGCAATTTTTCATCCCTCCAATGGTTGACTCAATAATTGGTAATGGGTAATGGGCATGGGGCATTGCCCAATGCCCCATGCCCGATGCCCGATGCCCCATTCCCCATTCCCCATTACCCGTTAACTACCGAGCCACCATTGGGATGCAACACTTGACCGGTGAAGTAAGAACCGTCATCGGAGGCTAAAAATACATAGCTGGGTGCAACTTCTTCGGGTTGTCCGGGTCTTTCCATTGGTACTTGTTTGCCAAATGTTTCAACTTTCTCGTCTGGGAAAGTTGAGGGAATTAAAGGTGTCCAAATCGGACCTGGTGCAACGGCATTAACGCGAATTTTCTTTTTTAGCAAACTTTGTGACAAAGAACGAGTAAAGGCAACGATCGCACCTTTTGTAGAAGAATAATCAAGTAGTTGCGGATTGCCTTTATAAGCGGTTATTGATGTAGTATTAACAATGGCGCTGCCTTCGTGCAAGTGCTTTATCGCCGCTTTGGTCATGAAAAACATTGAGAAAATATTAGTACGGAAGGTGCGCTCTAGCTGCGATGCGCTGATATCTTCTATACTTTCTTGGGGATGCTGTTCGCCAGCGTTGTTGATGAGAATATCAAGTTTGCCAAGTTCATCTACAGCTTGTTGTACAGCTTGCTGACAAAAGGTTTCATCGCCAATATCACCAGCGATCGCTACCGCACGACGTCCATGTTTTTCGACTAAATTCTTGGTTTCTTTAGCGTCGTCGTGTTCATTCAAGTAGACGATCGCCACATCTGCACCTTCTTTAGCATAGGCGATCGCGATCGCACGACCAATTCCACTATCACCACCAGTAATCAAAGCTACTTTATCTTTTAACTTACCACTTCCCTGATAACTTGAATCATCTGCCTTCGGTTTCGGCGTCATTTCTGATTCTTTACCTGGTGGTTTCTGTTCCTGTGGTGGTTGTAATGATTCTTCTGGCATAGAATTCTCCCTGAATATTTATTTACAATTGGGGCATTGGGAATTGGGCATTGGGCAACGGGCATTGGGAATTGGGAACGTGCCAATTGCTTTGTTGGTAATGAGAGATTCTTTCCATGCCCAATGCCCCATTCCCCAATTCCCAATTCCCAAAAACAAACCCTGGATCGAAAATTCAACCCAAGGTTAATTTTTTCCTTTGGCTTAGGCATTGCTACCCCGTATAGCCAAGCGTACTAATCTCTAGTACAGCGCGATTGACATTATTTTTCCCCACACCCTGACACACCCTATTTATTTCACAAAGGATACAACTTAACAACTCTCAATTGATGAAGGATTTCTCCTGCTCACCTGCCTTTAAGTTATCTATTGTCTAGTGTAAATTTATCAATCTTTAGATGTAAACAAAGT
This sequence comes from Tolypothrix sp. VBCCA 56010, assembly GCF_050875635.1. Lineage (NCBI taxonomy): Bacteria > Bacillati > Cyanobacteriota > Cyanophyceae > Nostocales > Tolypothrichaceae > Tolypothrix > Tolypothrix sp. VBCCA 56010. The sequence goes on along the minus strand of NZ_JBPAOH010000176.1, from coordinate 7,446 downwards.
TAATTTCTATCAGTCTAAAGACGTATTGTAAATTAATTAAAAATAATGAATTAGTAATTAACATAGAAATCAGATTTAATTTCTTAAACAAGCCAACTCTTTCTTCCTATTACCCATTACCCATTCCCCATTCTTTATTCCCCACTGTAAATCTGCTACCATACACCAAATACGTGTATTGACTAAGGTAGCCTGTAAAAATGGATTTACTAGCTGAAATATACAATTCTTTTAATCCCTTTGAGACTGCATCAAAAGAAGCATATGTCGATTGTCGAGAGGTGCGTGGTAATTGGGAAGTATATCAAGAGTTGGGCAAGAAAGTTGTACTTTCAAAGCACGCTACCTGTCAGCTATGTTCGGGACACCGAGGTACGGGTAAATCCACTGAGTTATTGCGTTTGAAAGAAAACTTAGAAGGCAGGGGATATTTTGTTGTCTATTTTGCGGTAGACGATCAGGATATTGAACCGGAAGATGTGGAATATGCTGATATATTAATGGCTTGCACGCGGCATTTGGTGGAAGCAGTCAAGATAGAACAGCATAATCCACTGCTGGAATGGATGGAGTTACGCTGGGAATCGTTTAAAGACTTGATGCTGATGGAGGTATCCTTTGAAAAGCTGAACTTAGAACAGCAGATTTCCCAATTTTCCAAAATTACCGCAACAATCAAAGCTGTCCCGGATATGCGACGGGAAATAAGGCAAAAGATTAACGCTAATACACCCTCGTTGGTTAAAGCGCTGAATGACTTTATTTTACAAGCTCAAAAATCTTTACCGAAAGGTAAAAATAACGGGTTAGTCATAATTGTTGATAATCTCGATCGCATTGTCGAGGTTAAGGAAGAAGGAAGACCGAGCAATTATGAAGAAATCTATTTAAATCGTAGTGAAATGTTGCGGGGTTTGAAGTGCCATGTTCTCTACACTGTGCCCATCGATGTTGTATATTCAGATTTGGCGACTAATTTTGACACTAGTTACCACAATCTTGAAGTAGTGCCGATGATGATGGTACGAAATCCTAATGGTGATGCTAACGAAACTGGGCTGAAGAAACTGCGAGAATTGATTTGTCAGCGAGTTAGATTAATTAAGCCAGAACTGGAAAAAACATTAGAGGGCAAAGTCAAAGGTTTAGATTTACCAGCTGTGTTTGATAGTCCAGAAACACTCAAACACCTCTGCTTGATGAGTGGTGGACATATGCGGGATTTGATGAAGTTGATTCAAAGTGCGATTGAGCAAGTTGATCAACTACCGATTACATCCAAAGCTGTAAAATTAGCGATTGAGAAAGCGCGTGAAACTTACCGCAAAGGTGTTCAAGAACATCATTGGGATATTTTAGCTCAAGCTAATAGCTGTAAAGATAAGAAAGACGACAAAGAACATTTACGTTTGCTGAGAAATCGCTCGCTGCTGGAATATCGCTATTATGATGAAAACGATTCCCTCCAGATTTGGTGCGATGTTCACCCATTGATTGAAGGAACTCCCAAATTTAAAGATGCACTTAGCAAAATTCAATCTGTAACCGGAACTACTCTCTAAATCTGTCCCCCACTGGGAGAGAGACTTTGATTTTTGAAGAAGAACCCCTCTCTAAATCTCTCCCCCACAGGGGGAGAGACTTTGATTCTTTAACAGGACTTACGCAAAAACTCTCTGCAACTCTTATTCCTTCGTGTCCTTCGTGTCTTTGTGGTTCGTTTTCTGGTCTTTGTGCGTAAGTCCTATTTAAGAAGAACCCCTCTCTAAATCTCTCCCCCACAGGGGGAGAGACTTTGATTTTTTCTCCCCTTCCCTTGTAGGGAAGGGGTTGGGGGTTAGGTTTGAGAGAAAGTAAGCAGTCGGACAGAATTAATTACACAACGTCATTGCGGATGAAGCATAACATCGCTCTGCATTAACATAACATCGCTCTGCATTAACATAACATCGCTCTGCATTGGCATAACATCGCGCTGCATTAACATAACATCGCGCTGCATTGGCATAACATCGCTCTGCATTAACATAACATCGCGCTGCATTGGCATAACATCGCTCTGCATTAACATAACATCGCTCTGCATTAACATAACATCGCTCTGCATTAACATAACATCGCGCTGCATTAACATAACATCGCGCTGCATTAACATAACATCGCGCTGCATTAACATAACATCGCGCTGCATTAACATAGTGTCCCCATACAATGTTAATGCAGGGTATTGCGAAATTTAATTCGCGATCGCATTGATGAAATACTGTACTTATATCAATTATTTGTGATGTTGCGCTTAATCCCCCTCAGGCTGGAAGCCTGGGGCTATACGAACAAAGCCTGCCTACGCAGGCTAATTATATGCATCTTCATATCGAATTGGTATTAAGCTGTTGCGCTTACAATTTGCAATGCTTGAAATTTAAAACAAAAGCCTCAACCTTTCCCCCCCTCTCCCCTTCTCCCCCTCCCCCTCTCCCCCCCTCTACCTCTAATCAAAAAATTAAAAGCCTCACAGCTATGAGTACCACTAATTCGTCTGAAGATGCTGTACCTTCAAGGGAAGAAGTCTACAAAACCCTTTTGCGATCGCTACGGCTAAAAAAAGGGTTTGGGATTGTGTTTGTGCAATGTTCCCCCGCAGAAGCTATGAGTTTGATTCGCAAAGTGGAGAAAGACTTACCACAAAAACGGATTGGTGTTTTGAAGTTAACTGAGGCAATTGATAATTTATACGATTTGGTTGCAAATCGTTTCGATTGTGATGATTTAAATATTCTGTTTATTCAAGGTTTGGAAAAGTCTCTAGAGCCTTATATTCAACCGGGATATGGTGGTGAGGGGGAATATTATAATCTGAATACTGTTCCCAAAATTCTCAGTCACTTAAATCAGAGACGAGAAGGTTTTCGAGACAACTTTAGTAATATTTGCTTTGTTCTGATTTTACCGTTGTTTGCCATCAAATTTTTTATTCGCCGCGCTCCAGATTTTTTCGATTGGAGTTCGGGAGTATTTGAGTTTCCCGACAAGCAAGAATTTATCGAACAATCCTATGAAAAGTTAATTTTCCAAAAAGAATATTCTCAATATTTAAATCTCACCCCCGAAGAACAAACTCAAAAAGTTTTAGGGTTTGAGATGCTTCTAGAAACTGAGCAGTCCCCAGAGCGAAAAGCAAGTATTTTGTTAGAACAGGGAAATTTGTTTCTTGCTGGGCAAGATATGATGAGCGCGATCGCATCTTTTGAAGAAGCTGTGAAAATAAAGAGCGATTACCACCAAGCTTGGTTGGTTCGGGGTGTTGCGCTCTTTAATTTGGGACGGTTTGAAGAAGCTGTTGGATCTTGCGATGAAGCTGTGAAAATAAAGAGTGATTACCACCTAGCTTGGTACATGCGGGGTGTTGCGCTCTTGAGTTTAAGACGGTTTGAAGAAGCTGTTGCATCTTACGATGAAGCTGTGAAAATAAAGAGTGATTACCACCTAGCTTGGTTCAACCGGGGTGTTGCGCTCTTGAGTTTGGGACGGTTTGAAGAAGCTGTTGCATCTTACGATGAAGCTGTGAAAATAAAGAGCGATTTCCACGAAGCTTGGAACATGCGGGGTATTACGCTCGATGATTTGGGACGGTTTGAAGAAGCTGTTGCATCTTACGATGAAGCTGTGAAAATAAAGAGCGATTTCCACGAAGCTTGGAACATGCGGGGTAATGCGCTTTCTGATTTGGGACGGTTTGAAGAAGCTGTTGCATCTTACGATGAAGCTGTGAAAATAAAGAGTGATGACCACCAAGCTTGGAACATGCGGGGTCTTCTGCTGAGTAATTTGGGACGCTTTGAAGAAGCTGTTGCGTCTTACGATGAAACTGTGAAAATAAAGAGTGATGACCACCAAGCTTGGAACATGCGGGGTCTTCTGCTGAGTAATTTGGGACGGTTTGAAGAAGCTGTTGCATCTTTTGATGAAGCTGTGAAAATAAAGAGTGATGACCACCAAGCTTGGAACATGCGGGGTCTTCTGCTGAGTAATTTGGGACGGTTTGAGGAAGCTGTTGCATCTTTTGATGAAGCTGTGAAAATAAAGAGCGATTACCACGAAGCTTGGAACATGCGGGGTTATGCTTTATATAAACAGGGAAAATTGCCAGACGCAATTAAATCTTACGACCAAGCAATAGAAATAAAATCTGATTATGCAAATGTTTGGTACAATCGCGCTTGTGCTTATGGTGATTTAGGTGATGTTGATAAAGCCATAGAAAACCTGCAAACCGCGATTAATTTAGACGCTGAATATGGAGAAATGGCGAAAACCGACGCTGATTTTGATAGCATCCGTCATGATACGCGGTTTCAAATGTTAATTGGATTCGCAAATAAAATTAAATTGTAGGGTGTGTTATGCTCTGCTAACGCACCATCGACAATCCAAGGTCGTTATAAATATTAAATTGTAGGGTGTGTTATGCTCTGCTAACGCACCATCGACAATCCAAGGTCGTTATAAATATTAAATTGTAGGGTGTGTTATGCTCTGCTAACGCACCATCGACAATCCAAGATGCGGAGCGAAAATTAAATTGTAGTGTGTTACGCTCACGCACCATCGACAATCCAAGGTGCGTTAGCTAAAAGCATAACGCACCCTACGCTGTTTTTAAGTTTCATATTTTAATTCAGCAATCTCGAAAAGACAATTATTTCTTCCCATTGCCCAATGCCCCTTGCCCATTGCCCAATGCCCATTCCTATAGACATATATCAAAGAAGTGTTGCGTTTTAACCGCGTCTCGTTGTTTCCTAAGATATACAAGAGTAATAACCCAGTATTGGGATCAATATAGGATAAGAATTATGGTAACTTTGAATGCTTCTGAGTCAGATCAAGCCGATCGCTTTCGGGATCTGCAATTAACTTTACGCGATCGCTGGAAAACTATCGAGCTATTTGACAATAGTGATGCTGATATTTTAGTTGTTCCCTCTCTCAGTATCGACCAGCGCGAACTTCGGAAAATCGAAGGTTGCGAACATTATGAAGAACGACTGCTATTTTCTTTGATTCGCTTGCAAAATCCCCGCACCAGGCTGATTTATGTCACATCAATGCCGCTGCATCCCAGTGTTATTGATTATTATTTACAATTATTGCCGGGAATTCCCTTTTCACATGCTCGCAATCGCTTGCTGCTACTTTCTACTTACGATTCTTCCCTCAAACCTCTCAGCCAAAAGATTTTAGAACGTCCCCGTTTACTGGAGCGAATTCGTCAAGCTCTAAGGCTAGACAAATCTTTTATGACATGCTATAATTCCAGCACTTATGAAGGTGAATTGTCTCTGAAATTGGGTGTGCCGTTGTATGCTGCCGCGCCAAGTTTAGAGATTTGGGGAAGTAAAAGTGGCAGTCGGCAAATCTTCGCAGAAAGCGGAATTCCCTTTCCAGATGGGTGCGAGAGAGTTTGGAATACCACAGATTTGGCAGAAGAGGCAGCAAATTTGTGGGAACGTCAGCCGACATTAAAACGGATCGTGGTGAAACTCAACGAAGGCATTTCCGGAGAAGGAAATGCGTTATTAGATTTAAGACCGATCGCTAATTTAGCACCTCCAGATAGTTCACATGCGGAACGGGTGGCAGCAATAAGCGATCGCTTCTCAACAATGAGCTTTCAGGCAAAAAAAGAAAATTGGGATAATTTTTCTGGACGAATTACTGAGTTAGGGGGAATTGTCGAGGCATTTGTCGAAGGAGAAATCAAGCGATCGCCTAGTGTGCAAGGACGCATCACACCCAACGGTGAAGTAGAAATTCTCTCAACCCACGACCAAATTCTCGGAGGTCCAGACGGTCAAATTTATCTTGGTTGTCAATTTCCGGCTGACGAAGTTTATCGACTGCAATTGCAACAATTAGGCATAAAAGTTGGCAAAAAGCTAGCCGAAAAAGGCGCATTAGAAAGATTTGGCGTAGATTTTATCGCCGTTGATAAAGGAAATAATGAGTGGGATCTTGAGGCGATCGAAATCAACTTGCGTAAAGGTGGCACGACCCATCCTTTCATGACGTTGAAGTTATTAACCAACGGACGCTATGACCTCTCCACAGGATTATTTTACAGCCAACAGGGACGACCCAAATACTACATGGCTACCGACAACTTACAAAAAGACCGTTATCGAGGATTGTTACCTAACGACTTGATGGATATTATCGCCCATCACAGACTGCACTTTGATAGCGGAACCGAGATAGGCACAGTATTTCATTTGATGGGATGTCTTTCTCAATTTGGCAAGTTGGGATTAACTTGTATCGGAGATTCTCGCCAACAAGCAGAAGAAATTTATAACAAAGTCATCAAAGTCCTAGACGAAGAAACCAAGAGTAACAAGACCGATTTTTCCTCATTCTCAGATTACGACTTCGCCACCACCTGGGACGGCTATAGTTCTTAGGGAATTGGGCAAGGGGCATTGGGCAATGGGCAATGGGCAATGAGCAATGGGCAATGGGAAAAGGAAAAGAATTATTACCAATGCCCCATGCCCCATGCCCTATGCCCCATGCCCAATTACATGTTTAACAAATCTAATGCTTGTTCCAAGTGCATTTTAGCTTTATGCAAGTTAAGCAGCGTTTCTTGCTCATAGCGGTGAGGATACTCTAAACGCTTTCCTTGCATCGTTGCTCTAATTAACGCCGATTGTTGGTCGGTAGGTTCCCCCATTTGGTCGAGTGCTTGTCCTAAGTCCTGATAGCCTTTAAAGGTCATTCGTCTTAGCCCCTCTCGTTCCTTCATCTGACGTAAAGCAATAGCCGCAAAGGTTAATAGAGCATCAATCCAAGCAGTTTTATAGCTAGGATTACCCAGTGGCTTCAATCCATACTGCTTACACAGTCCCTTTAGTTCCCCTACAGTTTTAATTTCCAATTCCGAGCGTGTGAACATAAAATGATAATGTCCGTTGATTGTTTTTGGTTAATGGATATTGGTGGTTGAAACCGTCCAAAGTAGCAACCACCAATTAACTTTTATTTATGCATGACGACACGCCAGAAACAACGTTTGTCTCCAAATCTTTACAATGTCACCTAAGCGTGAAAATGAACATTTAAAAAAGTACAAATTTACTACTGAAAGAGAAGAAGCATTAACTGCAAAACTTACAATCCGAATCGCGCCTTCAAAATTAGAAAAGCTTAAAACCTTAGAAAATTATCCAGAGTTTGTCCGTCAAGCGATAGATAAAGCACTCAATGAACTAGAAAAAGAAAACTAAGTATAAATAATCCTCTTTGAACAAGGTATTTTTGTTACTTATACGTTAAAATTGCAATTATAGCGATTCCCACTCAGGTGAGGTACAAAATTATATGGCGGGTTGTAGGGGCACGGCACTGCCGTGCCCCTACGGGTGTACCTCATTAAACCGAGAAACG
>NZ_JBPAOH010000175.1:0-15078 GCF_050875635.1 Tolypothrix sp. VBCCA 56010 | reverse complement strand
TGGTCTAAATTAGGGTGATAATCAACAATCACAGTTCCAGAATCAAGTTGTTTCGTTGGGTACGGAATCTTACCTGCTTTAAAATGTCTCCATGCTGTTTGGTAAGAAATACCTATTGCCTTTGCGTAGTCCGCAAGTTTCATGTCATGTTTATCTCACATTTTGAGGCTAGATGACTATATTTTACTATATTATGATTAAAATTTTCTCATACCAAAAATACCCCCAGGGGAATTCGAATCCCCGTTACCTCCGTGAAAGGGAGGTGTCCTAGGCCTCTAGACGATGGGGGCATCACTTGCCAGACTTTTATTAAAATAACGAATTTTCGTGCTGATGTCAACACCCTTTCAAAGAAAAAATTCTCTACTCACCAATTTTGCTCTTAAAAAAATGGGGAGGGTTAGAAGCCCCATGATTAATTGTGGGGTCTACACGACTGTCGTAGGAACCCGACGCTCGATGACTCGCTACCGCTCCGCTATCCCCATTTTTTCTTGCATTCGCTCGGTCACCCGGCAATGCCTTCACCAACAGATTTTTCGGGTAAAGTAATTCTTGTGTGCATACAGCTTTTCGTGCGGTTGTCGGGTCATGCGATCACGAAGTGGCGGCTTCCGCATCGCCACCAATTATAAGAAGTCGTACTTTTATCGGTTATGATTTGGTTTTAATTACGATCGTCATTTCCAAAAACTTAGTCATCATGGGTTTATCACAAGCTGAACGCTCCCGTATATTCGCCTTTTTCACTTCTAGACGCACACTGGCTTTATGAGCGATCGCCACTTTTTCATGAATAATTAATAAAGAGCGTATAAACAAATACCATTAATGAAACCATTGGAGAATTTATCAAGTCACAATGGGTATGGTATTGCGCTCGACAAACTTCAGGTTAACTATTCTTTACAAAGATTTTGAAATATATCACTCAAAATCTACAACATGGAAGCATCATTTGAAATCACCCAACAGATGGTGATTGCCGTCTTTGCAGGCATTACCGCTCAAGTGCTGGCTGCATATCTTAAGCTACCCAGCATCGTTTTGTTATTGGTGTTTGGCATTCTCCTTGGTTCGGATGCATTTGGGCTATTGCACCCTCATTTATTGGGCACAGGATTGGAAGTTATTGTCGCCCTCGCAACGGCAATAATTTTGTTTGAAGGTGGACTCAACTTAGATTTGCGAGAGTTGGGCAAAGTTTCCGTTAGTCTGCAATTGCTCGTCACTCTAGGAACGCTCATCACTTTGCTTGGTGGTAGCATGGCAGCTCACTGGTTGGGTGAATTTCCCTGGAATATTGCCTTTCTCTACGCTTCGATAATTGTAGTTACAGGACCAACGGTCGTCGGTCCCCTGCTCAAACAAATCAATGTAGATCGACAAGTCGCAACACTGCTGGAAGGAGAAGGGGTTTTAATCGACCCGGTGGGAGCTATCCTCGCCTTCGTTGTTCTAGATACAATTTTGAACAGCAATGCTGACCCTATCGATGCAATTATCGGTTTGCTGTTGCGTCTGGGGGTCGGTGCAGCGATTGGGGCAGCTGGCGGTTATTTGATGAGTTTGATTTTCAAACGTGCCGATGTTCTCTCATTAGAACTAAAAAATTTGGTGGTGCTAGCGGTGTTGTGGAGTCTGTTTACTTTAGCGCAGATGATCCGCAGTGAGTCCGGAGTAATGACAACCGTAATCGCCGGCGCAGTTTTTGCCAACTCCTCGGTGCCAGAAGAACGTTTGTTACGCCGCTTTAAAGGGCAATTGACGATTCTTAGCGTCTCGGTGCTGTTCATTTTGCTAGCGGCTGATTTATCTATTGCCAGTGTACTGGCGTTGGGTTGGGGCAGTTTATTTACAGTTTTGGTACTGATGTTCATCGTTCGCCCGATTAACATTCTCTGTTGTACCTGGAATAGTGACCTCAACTGGCGGCAAAAATTGTTTTTAAGTTGGGTTGCACCCAGAGGAATTGTTTCTGCTTCTGTGGCTTCTTTATTTGCGATCTCACTCACACAACGCGGTGTTAACGGTGGTGAAGCGATTAAAGCTTTAGTCTTCCTGACAATTCTGATGACAGTATTCTGTCAGGGGCTAACAGCAGGTACGATCGCCAAATGGTTACAAATCACCTCTAAAGAAGCAACCGGGTTGGTAGTTGTTGGCTGTAATCCCCTAAGTCTTTTGATTGCCCGATTCTTTCAAGAACGGGGAGAAGCGGTGGTCATGATTGATACTGACCCCGAATGTTTTGCACAAGCGGAAGCACAAAATCTGCGGTTGATTGCTAGCAGTGCGCTAGATACAGCAGTTTTGGAAGAAGCAGGACTGGCTTCGATGGGAACTTTTTTAGCTATGACTAACAATGGTGAGGTAAATTTTGTTTTAGCTCAACGTGCAGCTGAAGAGTTTAACCCCCCGCGTGTCTTAGCGGTTTTTCCTCGCGATCCGCAAGCATCTACATCCGCAGAGAATAAAGTTGACCAAGCTTTTGTCCCAGACTTAGGAATTAAGACTTGGAATGAGTATCTCAATAGTGGACGAGTGAAGTTAGGGACAACTACCCTTGATGAAGAGGAATTTTCCAACCAACAAAATCGCATTCAAGAAAAAATTCGCACTGGCGATTTGATACCGTTATTGGTAGAACGAGAAAAACGCCTACAGATAATCCCAGCTGCTATTGATTGGCAAGCAGGCGATCGCATTATATATCTATTGCACGACCCCAGATCCAATCTTTTAAAACGCTTATCCGGTGCTACTCAATCCACCCCCCTATCTCTAGAAAAGTTACCAGAAGTCGAACAAGTCCCTGTAGCAAAATTAGCTGAACTTTCCGCTAGTGATTCCCCCAGTGCTTGAAGAGGAGGGGGGCAGGGGAGGCAGGGGGGGCAGGGGAGGCAGGGGGGGCAGGGGAGGCAGGGGAAGAGGAATTTTACCAATGCCCAATGCCCAATGCCCAATGACGGCAGGTGCCTCAACGGAGGGAACCTCCGCACGGCACTGCCTCCCCAATGCCCAATTACCCATTACCAATGACTGGTTGCTGTGGTAAATTACCTAATTCAGAGTTCAGCATTTCTTGATGTGTTTGTTTTTCTTGCCACAATACACCAGCTAAATGCACCACGGCAAGAAGTATCGCAGCAATGGAAACTATGTAACTGTGTATGGCGTAAAGATGCTCAATAGTTACGGTGCTGATAGCTCCACCGCCTGTCAGAATATCTCGTAATTGATGCCCTATGAAAGGAATTGCTTCAATTGTTTGTAGTTCGATGCTAAAACGCCAGTATCCTAGTTGATCCCAGCCTAGGATCATTGCTGTCCAATCCAGACCGATCGCACTCAAGGTAAACAAAATTCCGCTAATCCAAGCTGTCAGCCAACTCTTGCGAAATTGTCTGCTTAAAAACATCACCACAATTTGAATCAAGGCAACTATAATTACTGCGTTACCTGCAATATTATGCGCTTTATGAAATAACCAGCCGTAAGTCACTTGCCCATCAATTATTTTCAATGACTCATAAGCGCCGCCTGCTGCTGGTTGATAATAAAAAGAGAGTAAAATTCCCGTAGTCGCGCTAATCAAGGTCAGAGTCAGAATTACGACCGATAATATCGTCGATATTCGCCGCCCAATTATATCAAATCGGCTGCTTTCCATAGCGATCGCTTTCCTTAGCTTTATATGTATTTTTATTACAGTTTAACTAAGAATTATTAACACTTGATAAGTCTTGAGGCGTAGATGTAAATATTATTTAAGCTAAATTAAGCTAAATATTGCATCCAAGCTTTTAATGGTTCTGGAGAGCCATACCAAATTCCTCGGCTTCTGGGGGAATGGTTGACACCTTCAATCACAATATTTTCGGCTCCTTCTAGATGAGCGGCTTCAATCGGCGTGATACCATCACCCCAAGTATTACCTTTGCCGCAAGTTAATTGGTAGCTACTGTAAGCTAACCAGCTACCTCTTCGTCTTACCCCAAAGATAGTTTTTCCGGCTACACAAACATAACGAACGTTTTTGTAAAATGCTCCTGGGTAGTTATTTTTGACAAAATCCAGATTCCAGCGCGTCCAACGTTCTTGGCTAATATGAGGTGTGCCTAAGGTAATAAGAGTATTAATTAAAGGGTGAGCGCAATAAATAGACGGTTGCACCTCACCACGTCCTAAGTAAGGCTTTTCTCCCAAGTAAATGCGGGATATCCAACCTCCGGCTGAATGACCAATTAAGTTAATTTGAGAAGCGTTACATTGCTGCAATATCTGCTTTACGGTGCGATCGAGTTGCTGCAAAATAGGCGTTACAGGTCTGCCGCCGAGAGTCGGTATCCAGTCGCGCCGCCGCAGTGGTACTGTGAGGGTGGGAAAACCTGACTGTTGCAAAGATTGTTCGAGTTGACGGTAAGCGATCGCACTTTCTAAATATCCTGGCAATATAACTGTCGGTAATGACATTTGATAATTTAGATAAAAGTAAGGATTTTTTGTGTGAAAACTCAAATATCTTACTTATACGTAAGTGATTGAGTAAATTAATACTATTTCTCGCCGAAATTTGGGAATCCAGCCGGAATTATTTCCCATCTAAGAATTGCGCCGACTGCAAACGTTGTCAGTAGTAAAGAAGTGCTATTTCTTCATCCAGGGTAAATCAGGAATGACATAATAGCTATTTGAAAAAACTGTTTAATAATTTGAATAAAAGTAAGGAATAGTGTATAATAGCTGAGAGTTATTATTGTAGCTACGTTGTAAACTGAAAAATAGTTGAGTAGTGAAAAAGCGAATTGACTAGTACTAATAGTATATGTTAGCCGAAAGCGATCGCCAAAACTCAGAGTCAGACTATTTTTTAGCTTGAATTGTCTTGGTGCTTGAAAAAATCAATAATAAAAACTAATAAATTTCCACAGAAAAGTCAAAAAACGCAACTTTGAGCATATTGTCGCGTCGATGCTAAAGATAACCAAAAGCGCAAAAAAAGAAAATATTTCTGTTTTTAGTTTTTGCTCTGTGAAAGTTATTATTTGTAGTGGAACGCATCTATATGCAGTATCTATAAAGAGAAAATTACTTTTTTAACGCAACTGAGCCGAGTGAACGAGAATAGCTATGTCTTACGTCTCCCTGCTGAAAAACATACCAGATATCTTAAGCCAGCCTGCTGGAATTGCAGCCATAGCCTCTGTGGGCATTCATGGTGCGATCGCTTTTATTTTGCCCTTGGTGCCTGTAGACTCTAGCAAATCGACCACACAAGTCTCATCAAACAAACCCGTCGGACTCGTTCAATTAAGCCAAGCCGATCAAAACCGTCTGCCACAAATTCCCGGCACATCTCAGGTTGCCCTAAAGCCGCAAGTTCCCTTACCGAACTTTGCCACCCAGCCAACTAAATTAGCACCTTTGCCCCCAACTTTGTCTAGCTCTAGCCAACCTTTGCCCCCAACTTTGTCTAGTTCCAGCCAAGTCATATTGCCCCCAATCCCGAAAACAGCTAATAATTATCCCATCGCCTCTGTACCTAAAGGTCAGTCGTTGCGGATAATTCCTCAGACAAAAGCAAATTTTCAAATCGACACCTCCGGCTTTAATGCAAGCAAAAGAACCGCGCAATCATTTCCGCGTTTTGACAACAATGACATCAAAATTGCCAGTTCTTCTCAACCGCTGTCAGTAGGCAGGTTGCCACAAGTACAAGCGGATAATAAAATCCCTGAGGGAGTACCTAACACCCCTCCAGTGGTAAGTTCTTCTGATGTGCCGACTACACTGCCTTCTACACCAATACCAGAAGGACAACCGATAGAAACAAGCAGCACTCCACAAACGATGCCGGTGGGAAATGATGTACCGAACACTGCTACTCCAAATCAAGATTTAATAACTCCTGTGGGAGAAACTCCAAAAGTTGGAGATAATTTCACTTTAGCAGCGGCAAACCTACCGCAATGGCAGCAGTCAAGCTCCAGCATACCTGAGTTGCCATTAACTACTCAAAAAGCCTATACGGTATCAGCAGCTACACAAGAGTTAACTAACAAAACTACTACCTTTGCAGAACAGTTTGTTAAAGTCAAACAGCAATACCCGAACATAGAAACAAAACAACCGATTTCCTTAGCGATTGATAAAGCAGGGCTGGATCGTCGAGTTGAGGTAGGTTTGGTAGTTAATGCAGATGGCAAAAAAGTAGAATCTGTAGAATTTTTGGATAACTCAGTTTCATCTGAAAGCAGAACAGTTATTAGAGAATATTTGCGGGACTATTTCCAAAAAAATCCGGCACAGGCTAATGGCAAGCCCAAGTATTACACATTTAGCGTGTCCCCTAATTTGTCGCCCAAAAATGATGTCGGTAATAGTTCTCAAACGACTCCACTTTTGCCCGCATCCCCAGTAAATCAAACATCATCAAAAGTACCCCAAGCAACTGAAAAACCACTTTCGGGATTAAGAATTACCAGCAAACAGCCTTTGACTATACCCCAAGCACCCGAAAAACCATTACCAGAATTGCCAGTTGGGGGTAAACAGCCTTTGCTGCTACCGCAAGTCAACAAACCACAATCATCAGCACAAGTCAGAAAAAATCAGACTTTGCCTGTATTGGAACCGAATCGACAGCAGCTGTCAGAGGTGCAAGCTAGCGTCCAACCTTCACCTATAGCGCAAGTCAATAAACAACAATTATTAGGGTTGCGAATTAGGAATAATCAAGCTTTGCCCACCAGCACACCCGAAGCAACTGCGAAACCATCATTTGCTCCCGAAATCAGCAGCAATCAGACTTCGCCGACTGCTAAACCGAGTGAAAAACTCTTACAGCAGTTGCGCGAATTGAGGGAAAAAAGAGAAACCTCTAATCAAGAAAAATAAAATTTGCTGATTTGAGATTAGGGATTGGGGATTAGGAATAACCTTCACACCCCAGTCCTTATTCTGTAATCTACCAGCCAAGTTCTGCTTGTTGAGAAACGTAAGTGGCTAGTTCCATAATCTCTTGAGGAGTTAACTTATCCTTAAAAGCAGGCATGGCATTTTTACCATTTTGAACTTGGTGAGTAATTGCGGCAATAGAGTCAAAATCATAATTTTCCAGGTACTTTGACAAAGCTTCCTTTTTCAAAGTTTTCTGCTCGATGAGAATGTTACCACCACCGATGTGACAAGAGGCGCAGTTAGCATTGAAAATTTTGGCACCGTTGGATGTATCGACAGCTAATGCTGGATAAATGAATGTAAATTCGAGAGCGATCGCTAATAGCAAAATTAATAAAAATATTCTCAAGTAATTCTCCTTGCAAACAGGGAAAGGTGCAACTTAAAAAACCGTTTTTTTGCATACCCTACAGGCTATAAGCCTGTGTCTATACGAACAAAGCCCGCCTTGGCGGGCTAGAATATCATAGCCCGCCAAGGCGGGCGAGCGTTTGTATAACGATACCCTAGAAGGGCGTTGACTTAACAATACTATATATAATTTACGGTTCCGAAGCTTATCCCCGATTAGCGCTACGTAGCGTTTAGCATCTGGTGATGAGGATAGGACTCGGAACCGTTTGATATGCATCGTCTTAGCCTGACAAAATGTAGCCTAAGGATACATAATGAGAACTTTGCCCAGGAGCAAGAAAAATCATCTTGCGCCCACAGCATTATTCTTAGCCTTCAACAGTGAGTTTACCAATCATGCCTGCGCCACGGTGAGGTTCGCAGTAGAATGTGTAATCACCAGCAGGAGCGTCTGCGGGGATGGTGGTTGTTGACTTTTGACCAGGACTCATCAGCAGTTTCTTGTGAGACAGTCCTTTAGCTAGAGTAGCGCTTTTAGCGGGGTTTTTAGCAGGATCAAAGACAACATTATGGGGAGGCATCTTGTTGTTCACCCATTCAATTGTGTCACCTGGTTTAACACTCAACTTTTTCGGTTCAAACGCCAGCATTCCTTTATCACTGCCTAGTTTAACCTTGTAGGTTTCAGCCGCAGCGCTGGGAGCGAAAACAGCAAAGCTGCTCACTACTAAACAAATTGTTAAAACAGCTAAACCCAAGCGTCGCAAACTAGCTGCAATCGATTTCATGACTCTCTCCTAACAAACACTTTTATCTTGCCTTTCTCATTTTAGATATAAATCAACGCTAAATATGACAATCTGTCATAGATGAAATTTTTTTTTCAATTTTGAGCAATACTACTGGTGTAAAAGCCGAATGATGCCCCCAAACCTAGATATAGGTTTAGTTGGCAAAAACTTCTGTACCCCAACCTGGAGCTTTTTTTGCGGCTGTCAAAACGAAAGCAGCTAAATTTTCTACCTGCTGTTGTGATAGCACGCTAGGAGCTAGCTGACGACACCAATAAGTTTCTTCACTACCGTCGTAGGTCATCGGTTGTCTCATAAAGGCAACCAGACCGTTAATATTATCACGCGGCGGAGTAGCTTGTTTAAGTTTTGTCAGAGACAGAGACACTTCCGGGTCTGGTAAAGTTGCACCACCAACGTGGCAATTTATACAATTGCTTGCAAACAGTTGTTTGCCATGTGATAGTTGTTGTGGTGAAAACTCTTTTGTATTGCCTTGCCCATCTAAGTCAACGGTAATTTGCTCAGTGATATGCAAATAACGGGCTATGTAAGGGTCAATATTAGCAGCTTGGGCGGGTAAACTACGGCTGAAAATCAACAGTATAATTACCACAATCAATGATATATAACGAACTAAAAGCCGAGAAAGCATTCTTCTGTTTAAGACTGTAGTGTTAGCGTTCTCATTATTAAGTCTAGGGATTAGGGATGAGGAATTAATAAGAAATATGAAGTAAGAAAAATTTCCGCCTTCATCTTTTAAATTGCCCCAGTCCCTCAACCCTAGACTTAACAACTTATAGTTAAAGCGATCGCTATTTACAAACGTCGATCGCCCAAAACCGATAACGAGCGCAGTCGCGTGAAGAGTTTAGTAATAGATTTTACCGCCACCCCACTGCTTGCCAACAACTTTAGGTTGCAGGAGAATGTGACCGGCGATCGCCTTTAAATCCTCGTCAGTCAAATTTCTCATTTGTGTGAAAATATCTGCGCTCTTGGTGCTGGGGTGTATTTCCGAAATATCCTCCTCACCGTCGTAAGTGGTGGGATTTTTCATGTAGTCTACCAAACCTTCAATGTTATTACGGTTTGGTGTAGCTAATGCTAGAGCTTCCGGTTCCAGTCCCACGTTTTGGTTAGTCTTGGTAACACCACCCACATGACATTGGGCACAAGCGTAGTTAAATAAACGTTTGCCTTCTTTAACTTCTTTCAAGCTGAGGACAGTGGTGTCACCGCTGTCATTTAATGTTATGGTCCGCGTTTGTGCGCTTAGTTCCACCGCTGTTGCGCTACCGACAACAAACTGAAACGTCAGTAAAACAGTAGCCAAAATAATGCCAATTAATCTTTTTAACATGTTTCCCCTTAAATGTTTTGACGCTCAACACAGCACTTGACAGCGATACTCAATCTCAAAAATGCTAATCGCCAATAGCTAATTGCGAGCTTGCTTTTAGCCACTACCAGTTTGTCGCATTTTGACAGCACCTTTTCACAGAGCAACGCTCTCCAGGAGTTGCTATCTAACGAATCGCACGATTAAGTTGCTGTTATACCAATATCACGTTCGGAGTCCAATTTGTTCCCCAAAATACTGAGTGGGGATCGGGAGTGGGGAATGGGAGAGGGGGAGAGGGGGGGATGGGGAGAGGGGGGGATGGGGAGATGAGGAAGATGAGGGAGATGGAGAGACAAACTCCCCCTGCCCCCTGCCCCCTGCCCCCTGCCCTTGTCTCCCTTGTCCCCCTTGTCTCCTTGTCCCCTTGTCCCCTTGTCTCCCCCTCTCCCTATCCCTTGCCACCTGTAAAGGTGACGCCTTGAATGAAATACCTGTTGAAAAAGGCATAAATACTTAAAGCTGGCAGGGTGAAGACCATAGAGGCTGCCATAATGTAGTTCCAATAGCTGATATATTGCCCTTTAAAGGTGTTCAGTCCTAAGGGTAGGGTAAACATTTCTGGGTCAAACAAAATCACTACAGGCAACAAGAAATTATTCCAACTACCCATGAAGACAAAAACTGCTTGTGCTGCGAGTGCGGGTTTTGCTAAAGGCAGAACTATATAACGGAAAATTCCAAACGGTGTTAAACCATCTAGTTGAGCTGCTTCTTCTAATTCTCTGGGAAAATTAATGAAAAACTGCCGCATCATGAAGATGAAGGTAGCATTGACTATGCTGGGGACAATCATGCCTTGGTAAGAATTCAGCCAACCGATCGCTTTTAATATCAAAAATGTGGGAATCAGCGTGACTTGTGCCGGTACTGCTAGCACTGCCAAAATCAAAATAAACCAGAAGCGCTTTCCCTTAAAGCGTAACCGCGCTAAAGCATAACCTGCCATCGAGTTAAACAGTAAGTTTAAAATCGTCACGCACACGGCAATAAACACACTATTAAATAGCCAGCGGAAAAATAACGGTTCTTGAAGAAAGATTTGTTTGTAGTTGTCAAGAGTGAAATTGTGTGGTAATAAATTAGATTCACCGCTGACGATTTCTGATAGGGGCTTGAATGAAGCAGAAAGCGCCCACACAAAAGGAATCAGGGTGATGACAGCATATAGCGTCAGCACGAGGTATAGCAGTCCTTTTAACCAAGGAGTGCGAGAAATACTAGTCAAATTTTTTCACCTCCAAAGAAGCGGCGTTGAATTAAAGTAGTGGTGATGATGACAGCTGCTAACAAAAAGGCGATCGCTGCTGCATATCCCATCTGCAAGTTGCGAAAAACAGCTTGGTATATCAATAAAACTATCGTCAGAGTGGCGTTATTTGGTCCACCATTGCCATTAGAGAAGATATAAGATTGGTCAAACAGTTGAAATGTGCCAATCACCCCTACAGCCATGACAAAAAAGGTTACAGGCTTAAGCAAGGGAACAGTAATCCGGATAAACTTCTGCCATTTATTCGCTCCATCTAACTCTGCGGCTTCGTAAAGAGTTTGCGGTATATCTTGCAACGCTGCCAGGTAGATTACCATGTAAAACGGCGCAGTTGACCAAATATTCATCAGCATAATACCTTTGAGCGCCACTGCTGGATCGCCCAACCAGTTATAAGTTGGCAGTCCCACAAAAGCAAGAAAGTCATTCAGTAACCCATCGGTGTTATAAATCCACATGAAGATGAGCGTCAAAACCGCTGAAGAGGTGACTGTTGGCAAAAAATAAAGAATTCGCCACCAGTTTTTGCCGCGAATGCCAGAATTAAGTGTTACTGCCAGAATTAAAGCGAGAATTGTTTGAGTTGGCACTACAATAACTACATATTGCACTGTGTTCCCAAGAGCAATCCACACCCTTTCATCTTCAACGAGTCGCGAGAAGTTGCGAAAACCGATGAACTGATACTTTATCCCCCCTAACAGTTGGACTTTGTGTAGAGAAAGAAACACAGCGTAGAGGATGGGTAAGACAACAAAAGTCCCCATCACCAGAATGGTTGGCGTGATAAACAGGTATCCGGCAAGGTTTTCTGTAATGTTTAACCTGGGTTGCCTTTGTCGTCTTTGGATTTCCAACACAAATCTAACCTCCGCCTAATCTTGCATCAAAGAAGATTATTTATCGTACTCCTGCGCGGACGTAGTACGCACTTTAGTGCGTTGATATAAGCGCTGAAACGCTTACTACTTGGCATAAACGAATCTTTTTTATGCTTTTGAGCTTCAGAAGGTGAAAGTTCGTGTTCGGAACTCGAAACTTGAGCTTCAGAAGGTGAAACTTGATGTTCAGAACTCGAAACTTGAGCTTCGGAACTCGAAACTTGAGCTTCGGAACATGAAACTTCGAGTTCGGAACATGAAACTTCGTGTTCGGAACTCGAAACTTCGTGTTCGGAACTCGAAACTTGATGTTCCAAACTCGAAACTTGATGCTTTTGGGTGGAAGCGTCAAGTTTAAAACACAAATCTTCTTACTGCAAATGAAATCTATCGTGCTGGCATTCTTTTAAATCAAATTTGAACTGCTTATATATCAACTTAGTTTTTCAAGTAAGAGCCAGATTTGACAAAAATAACAGTCAAATAAATATCAACTTAATCGAAAGATTATTCATTGCGATCGCCTATGAAAACCTTATAGGCTTTTGGCGAAAGCGTAGAGAAACTCTACTCTATTTTTCTACCACTCACACCCAGGTGCCATAATGCGTTTTTCTTTATTTTCTTTCTTAGCAATACCTTTTACATTTCTAACTGTTGGTTTTGCTCTTGTTTCGGAAATTAAACCAGTAAAAGCTGCATCATTTAGTGTGGTTGCCAACGGTCTTGACAATGTACGCGGTCTTAGTTTCGGTCCTGATGGTAGTCTCTACGTCACAGAAGCGGGTGTAGGGGGAGATCAGTTTTGCAGTGGATCATTTACTTTGCAAACCGAGCAAGCTTGTGTTGGTGCAAGTGGTGCTGTAACGAGAATTAAGGACGGTAAGCAAGAACGTGTTATTACAAATTTGCCGTCTTGGGCATTATCATCTACTGGGGGTCAGGGAATTGGCGCTAATGACATCGAATTTGATGCAGCTGGAAATCCTTATCTTCTAATTGGTCTTTCTGGTGATCCAAATTCCAACAATACACCCTTAAATTCTCCGAATTTTGGAGAGCTATATAAAGTTGACTTTAACAGTGGTGCTTTGACAAGTATTGCCGATATTTCCAGCTATGAATTCGCCAAAGATCCCACTGTGCTTTTACCTAATGGCTATATAGGTAGCAATCCTTACTCTTTTACAATTGAGGGTGATACAGCTTATATTGCAAATGCAAATAGGAACGAAGTTTTAAGTGTAAAACTTGATGGCAGTAATTTAAAGACGCTTGTTGAGTTTCCCGATCAAACCCTAACTACTCCCACGCAGGAGATTAAATATCAAGCAGTACCCACAGGTGTGGCAATTGGTCCGGATAAAGCTTTATATATCAGCCAATTAACAGGTGTTCCCATCCCAGAAGGTAAAGCAAATATCTATCGTCTGGGAGAAGATGGTAAAGCAACAGTCTACGCTGATGGGTTTACGCAACTTACTGACTTGACTTTCGATAGTAAAGGCAATTTGTATGCCTTACAATTTGCCAATCAAGCATTTTATAAAGGAAATCTCGATGGTTCGCTGATTCAAATAGCCCCCGATGGGACTCGGACAACGCTACTTAGTGGTGATGGATTAGAATCAGCTACTGCTTTAACTATAGGTCCCGATGGTGCGATTTATGTTTCCACTAAAGGCGATCGCGCTGGTGTTGGGCAAGTCTTGCGAGTTGACAATAGCGCAAAAGTCCCCGAACCAAGTTCTGCGTTAGCAGTAATCGCGCTTGGTGTAGGGGTTGGTTCATTCTGCAAGCGCAAACGCTGCGGCTGATATGCGGACAATGCCTATTCTACACAAATAGATAACTTCAGTTTTTCACAAGCTTGAGGCATTGACAAAAGTCAAAGAAATATCAGGTACATCAAAAGATTGTTCCGCAGCGATCGCCTGTCAATATCTTATAAGCTCTTGACGAAAACGTAGAGAAACTCTACTTTATTTTCCTACTGTTTACACCCTGGTGTCATAATGCGTTTATCTTTACTCTCTTTCTTAGCAATCCCCTTTACATTTATCACTTTTTGTGTAGCAGGTGTTTCGGAAATTAAACCAGTAAAAGCAGCATCATTTAGTGTAGTTGCTGAAGGTCTTGATAATGTACGCGGTCTTAGTTTCGGTCCTGACGGTAGTCTATATATTACAGAAGCTGGTGTGGGGGGAAACCAGCTATGCACTCCATCATTGAAAGAGTCGGTGCCAAACCAGTTTGACTGTATTGGTACAAGTGGTGCTATTACGAGAATTAAGGACGGTAAGCAAGAGCGTGTTCTCACAGGTTTACCATCTCAAGCATTATCACCCATCGGTGCTCAGGGGGTTGGTGCTAGCGATATCCAATTTGATCGTTCTGGAAACCCTTATCTTCTGATTGGTTTTGCTAGTAATGTAAATTACAACAATACACCCTTAAATTCCCCAAACTGGGGACAACTTTATAAAGTAGACTTTAACACGGGTACGTTGACAAGTATTGCTGATATTTCCAGCTATAAACTCGTTACTAATCCCAATGGGATTTTCCCTAATGGTGACTTAGCTAGTAACCCTTATACTTTTACAATTCAAGGTGATACTGCTTATATTGCGGATGCGGCTGGGGACGACGTATTGAGTGTAAAACTTGATGGCAGTAATTTGACGACGGTAACTACGCTGCCTGGGCAAACCATAACGAATCCCATCTTACCAAGTCCTGAAGCGTCACCCGCTCCGATACCACAGGAGATTCAAGTTGCATCAGTGCCTACAGGTGTTGCAATTGGTCCAGATCAAGCTTTATATGTCAGCCAATTAACAGGTTTTCCTTCGCCAGAAGGTAAAGCAAGTATCTTTCGTATTGAACCTGATGGTAAAGCAACAGTCTACGCTGATGGGTTTACACAGCTGACTGACTTAAGTTTCGATAGTAAAGGCAATTTGTATGCCTTACAATTTGCCAATCAGCCATTTTATAATAAGGGGAATTTCGATGGTTCATTGATTCAAATAGCCCCCGATGGGACTCGGACAACGCTACTTAGCGGTAATGGATTAGAATCAGCTACTGCTTTAACTATAGGTCCCGATGGTGCGATTTATGTTTCCACTAAAGGCGATCGCGCTGGTGTTGGTCAAGTCTTGCGAGTTGACAATAGCGCAAAAGTCCCCGAACCAAGTTCTGCAATAGCGGTAATAGCGCTTGGTGTCGGAGTTGGTTCATTTTTGAAGCGCAAACGCTGCGGCTGATATGCGGACAATGCCTATTCTACACAAATATAGCGGTTATTGGTTGAGTCCAATACACTTTGTAGGGGCACGGCAATGCCGTGCCCCTACACGCGACGATAGAACTTTGTATTGCATCCAACTAAGAACGGCTATA
>NZ_JBPAOH010000174.1:0-15209 GCF_050875635.1 Tolypothrix sp. VBCCA 56010 | reverse complement strand
CATGTCAATTTTTATCACTAAAAGTTTTTTGCTTCAGTATTAAGCACTTCTAATGTATTTTATCTATCTTCAGATACTTCGACTTTTACTTGAAAATACCAGGTTATGAAGATATTTTGATAATGTATTAATTAAACTATCTTACATTTGGCTAACCTAAGCGTTTATTTCTGACTTGTGAGAAATCCGGGATTAGAACTTACCGCCACAGGAACATGGGGCATAACTTCTTGTGGCAACACAAACTGTGGCTGCTCCACCCCTAAAGCCAAACGCATATTACTACCATGCTTATTCAAAGAATCCTGCGCCTCCCAGCAAGCGAAACGCAATTGCTCAGTAGTATACTCCCCACATTTGTATCGTGCAATTGGCAGTAAAGCCGCCACCAAAATATCCGCCACCTTTCGGTTAACCTCATCCTTCGGCAGAGAATTCAAATAATCAGCCACCTCCGCCATTGGGTCCCCTGAGTACGGTTGGAGACGCAACGATAGGGAAACGCGCTTTCTCCTAACTTTATTCATTGGGACCCCTCCAGCGAAAGCAAATAATCAAATAATCCAAAGCAGTCCACAAGACGAGCCGACATACACTGTAGAACAAACTGCTTTTTTTCCAGCTTGAAAGTTTGTTCTACAGTGTCAGTCAAACCACTACCCCAAATCATCGGCGTGAAATGTTTTTTATAGTCTTTTATTTTGTAAGAACCAGTTCTAATTTTTTCCTTGCTGTAGCTGTACTTCTCTTTAGTTTCTGGTTCTGCGTTAAAATAACCCTCCAACTCCGGCTCGACGTGGTAAGCTGCACCCCCACCAATAATTACTTCATCCAGTTCAGTCGGCAAAACCCGACTCATCCACCGCTGCAACTTATCCCAATACTCAGTAGTCGCCACAGAAATAGCCTTGGCGATATCTTGAACTTCCTTATTTCTCAAATCCGGGTCTTTGGCACTGGCTAAATCAATGATTGCAGCATTTTTCGACCAGTCAGGATGGCGGGTGTAACTATAATCTGCACTATATATTTCTTTAAGCAAAGCATGACGCGCCTGGAAAATCGCACCAGCCAACCTTTCCCGGTCTAGCCCACTCGTCATCTCAACCACCATATCCAGCATAGTCGAAAACCCCAACAGCGGACTATCTCCCAACTTTAACTGTCCCCGGTCAAAGTAAAGCGCAGTTGTATTGCGATGACCAAACATCAGCACACCCAACTGTTGGGAACGCAACCAATCTAGACCCTGCTGTTTAATCCTGATTGCTGCCAATCCCCCACCCTCCGGACGGCATAAAAAGCGTTCCAGACTCACCTTCAATGCCATTTTACGTACCTGAAAGCCAGCCAACATTTTCTGCAACTGCTCGGAGAACTTTTTCCGATCTGAGTATTCATTCCAAGGGAGAAGTAGCGCCAATTCTACCTTGAGTGCCTTTTTGGACGATACCTTTACTTTATTTATTTCTACAATTAACCCAATTGCCCCCAATACTTTCCACAAAGCATTTTCGTACTTGAGTTCCTTAATTCTGTCTTGGGGGTCAAAACAAGCAGCGAAATCTCCCAACACCACCACACGCTCATTCCACGTAACCCACAATTGTTGGTCGGGGCTAGGACTGCCAATCCACCCCAGACGTGCCATATAATTATCGAGTTTAGTCTTGCTAATTTCCTCCAATATTGGTGGCATCAATAAATAATTGGGTTTTTTGGAGCCAGCTAGCTGATAAATAATCTTGGTTTGCGAGCCTCCCACATCTACGCTGAGATAAATATCAGTCATGCAAAAAGTCTATTAAACACTACGGCACCATTTTGGCTCAACAATGCCTCAAATCGCCTCCAAAAATCCACGGAGAATGCACCACTGTTAAAACCAACTGGCGCATGACTTTCCCCATGCCAACCAATACAAACTGTGCAAAAATTGCACTGTTAGTGTGCCACACTCGCACTTCTTCGCTACCCCAAAGACGATTTCGGGTGGGCAGACTAAAATAGTCGTACTCACTACGGTTATTTGCCCTGCGGGTTGCCTGTGGCAATGCCTTGCTAGCGCTCGTCACAAATAACCTGCGTTCGCCCCATAGGGGGAAGAATCACGGGTGCAACAATAACTTTTTTTCGGCATCCTATCCCAATTAATTCATCTTCCCACCAATCAGTAACGCCAGAACCAGAAAAACCACGATGATTCAACGCCTTTTATGACATACGGTTACGCGATCGCCCGCACCAAAAAACTAAAGCGTACCAATCTTGCTGGCTCTGAAGCCCATACTGCCCGAACACGCGAAACACCCAACGCTGACCCATCCAAGCAAAATATCAGACTTATTGGCAGCGATGACCCAAATGAAAAACTTGAAGATTTGGTACTGGCTAAAATTGGGCAATATGAACAAAAGCGCAAAATTCGCACCGATGCTGTTTACTGCGTCGAGATTCTCCTGACGGCATCTCCCCAGTATTATCGTCCCGATGACCCAACCCGCGCTGGGTACTACGATGAGGAACGATTGCAAAATTGGGTAGAAGCAAATCTCAAATGGTTGGACGAGACGAGAGAGCGATCGCATCGTCCGCGCCGAGCTTCACCTTGATGAAGCGACACCGCATTTACATGCATACTTCGTCCCAATTGATGAAAAGGGACAACTTCGCTGCAATCACTTTTTCGACGGTCGGCAGAAGATGCAAGCTTTTCAAGATAGCTACCACACCGCGATGCAGCACTTGGGGTTGGAACGCGGCATCAAGGGGAGTAAAGCGCAACACCAGGATATTAAGGACTTTTACAGAATTGTCGAAGAGGGAAAAGACCTCGAATTGGGGAAACTCTCCCCCCAACAACTTCAAGCCAAGGCTGCTGATAGAGATAGGGCAGTCAAACGTAAGTCCGAAATGGAATTGACCGCCAAGCAACTAGTTAAAGAAAACGAAAAACTTCAAGCACTTAAACAGCAGTTGGAGCAAGAAAACCAACAGTTACGGCAACAACTCTCCCAACAAGCGGATCAACTACGCGACTTACCCCTAGAACAAGTGGCTTGGCAGTTGGGACTGACCAAAACCAAGGGGGATGATAAGTGGAGAGGAGAAAACCACATCATTAATATAGATAGAACGAAGTGGTATGACTTTCATCCGTCTCAGGATTTTGGTGGTGGTGGGGCTATCGACCTGGTGATGCATGTCAACCAGTGCGAATTCAAAGGGGCGATCGCCTGGTTGCACGACCGCTTCGGGAATAAGGGGATGCTCAGGGCTGCTAGAGCTTATATGGACAGACAAGCCCTTACGATTGCCCAAACAGAACCCACCCAAGAGTTTGTGCCACCAGCAGAGGACGAATCGAACTGGCAAGCGGTACACAACTATTTGACCCAAAAACGGGGACTGCCTGAAAACTTAGTAGTTGGTCTTAAAGAGCGGGGATTAATTTATGCTGACTCCAACCAAAATGCTGTGTTTTTAATGCGGTCACTAGATGGTGAGACTGTAGGCGCATTTCTACGGGGTACATTTGGCGAAAACAATACATTCATGGGTTATGCACGCAGTACCAAACGTACCGATGGGTGGTTTTATGTCGGCTCAGGTGGACAACCAGATGATGAAATCCACACATGTGTGCTGTGCAAGTCCCCCATCGATGCTTTGTCAAAAGCAATGTTGTCACTTGAAGAAAACAAGGGAATGCCCCAGGAAAAGACAATGTATCTAGCAGTTGATAGCCCTAAGAGCTTGCCCCTAGAATTCCTCAAAACTAGACCTCAAGTGATAGCTGCTTTTGGCAATGATGACGCAAGCGAGTTGATGGCACGAACCATTAAGGAACTGTTGCCATCCTCCACAAGAGTGCGACCACAAACACTCGATTGGAATTTGGAACTGATACAGCGGTTGCTTATGTCACAAGAGAAACGCTTTAAGCAGCAACGTGGACTTGAGCGTTAAGCCACCAATTACCAGCTTTCAGGTACAGCCATTGGTGCAGCAAATAAAATTCGGTAATAATAAGCTGACCCTCCGGTTCACTCATTCTTACAACCAACAAAAGCGCTGTGACAGTCAGTCAGAAAAAGTGCTTTAATTAGAAGAATCAAAAATCACACTATAAAAGTGCTCATTCCACCCACGTACCAAAAAGGGAGTGGGTGCAAATCATCCTAATTTCTTTAATACAGCAGCGATGACGCCGCAACCACCCCAAACTTACCAACTACGCGACTACCAAATCGATACCATCCAACAAGTGTTTCGTCATTGGGGGTGGGGAGAACATCGCGTCATGGTACAACTACCCACCGGGGGTGGTAAAACCATTATCTTCTGCGCGCTCGCCAATGAATTCACCAAAAAATCAGAACCCGTTCTCGTCATCGCCCATCGGGAAGAATTAATTACCCAAGCAGCCAGCAAACTAGAAGCTGTTACTCTTACAAGTCCGGGGATAATTAAAGCTGGTTACAAACCAAATCCTGATTGTCTTATCCAGGTAGCTTCCATCCAAACCCTCATACGCCGCAATCCCCCAAAAGCTTCGTTTGTTATTTTTGATGAAGCACACCACTGTCACAGCCGCACCTATGCTACTGTCTTCAAGCACTACGCGGAACAGGGTAGTTATATCCTGGGCTGTACGGCTACTCCCATGCGGACGGATGGTAGGGGTTTACGCTGGTTATATAGCGGCGTTGAGGGGTTTGAATCTTTAATAGTAGGACCAACTGTTAACGAATTAATTGCCGCTGATTATTTGATACCCTTTAAGCTTTATGCACCCGGACGTATTATTAATGCAAGTAGTGCTGGGTTAAAAACTACTGCCGGGGATTATAATAAAGCACAATTAGAGGATTTTGTCAAAAAAACTTTAGTTATTGGCGATGTTATCGAAACCTGGAAGAAACACGCTGCTGGAAGGAGAACTGTATTATTTGCTGTTTCTGTAGACCATTCAAGTGAGTTAACAACTGCTTTCTTAAAAGCAGGAATAAGCGCTGCACACCTCGATGGAGATACACCACTTGGACAACGGCAACAAATCTTAGCAGATTTTGAGAACGGGAAGATACTGGTGTTGTGCCAGCATTCTATCGTTACTGAGGGGGTAGATATTCCCAAGATAGAAGCGGTGCAGTTTACCAGACCGACAAAAAGTTTAACAATTTGGTTTCAGGCAATTGGCAGAAGTTTAAGACCTTCCCCAGGTAAAACCCATGCGGTGGTTATTGACCACACGGATACTCATCTTAATCTGCCCTATCCCGATAATGATATTCCCTGGAGTCTTGACCCGATTAGTTTAAAGCCGGGACAGGGAGTATTGAACTGTCCAAAGTGCCATCATGTATTTCGCCCTACTGGTTTGGAGAGGGAAAGAAATTTAGCAACTTGTCCGGCTTGTCAAATAAAGTTTATATTTGTTTGCAAGCCACGGGATAAGAAGGGGATAGAACCGCTGGAGATTTTAGAGGTATGCGATGCAGAATTCTATGAGGTGATTCCCGAATATAACGTTTTGAAATTAGCAGCAGTGCAACAAATTATTAACCTCCAAGAAGAGAAAGGGTATCAAAAGGGGTGGGTGTACCATCAGTTGGTCAAGATGCCGCAACTGCATCTGGGCATCAATGACTGGCAGGAAATTGGTCGTAGGTTGGGGTACAAGCCTGGGTGGGCTTGGCATAAGTGGCAGTCGGTACAGGAACTGTACGGGTTGGATAGAACGTAGTAAGGAGCGATTTTCGTTTTGAGCAAGACTTTGATCGCTCCCGATATCTGTGACTTTGAAATGGTTATTCCTCCATCACTGCTGCCCACAGATTTCTATAATTAGATATTGACAAACTCTTCCGACTTATGGAATGAAATAGCCCTGCCTCATCAGGCACATGAGAATGAAAAAGATACACTCGGCAACAAGAGCGATCCACGACACACAACGAGCAATTAAGAACACGGCTGGTATCTTTTTTTTGCGATCTCCCCTCACCGGATCGTTGGTGCACAATGAAAGGAGTGCCGTTCTAAAAGGAGCATCGCATTCCAGAACACAACTAACAAGTTGATATTATGATGTAGGCGCCATAAAAGCTAATCTTTCCCTCTCCTGTTAAGAAAAGCTAATCTTTCCTACTCCTGTTGAGAAAGGCTAACCTTTCCCTCTCCGGTTGAGAAAGCAATGCCCAAGCCACTTGCCTCTCATGGAGTTCGTAAAGTTCAAGAAAATCCACAACCAATTCCCAAGAGTCGCACCCATATAGAATTTCAGGCATACTCAATTCAAATTCTACTATTTGTTGCGAATCGCGGTTTAACCGAATTTCCTCCAACTGTTCTTTATCCACAGCCGGTTCGACTTTTATAAGCTTATTGACCAAATGAGGATTTTCTAACGGGTCTAAATCCGGTACAAAAATTGTCCCCGACTGGCTGGAGATATAGTATTTCTTATATCTTTGGCTAGTTGGGGACAGTTCTGGGCTTTGTGAAAATCTCTTGTCAATCGCCCCTAACACAAAACGTGTAGTACTGTCAAGTTTCGGTAAAGTGGTAGGGTCTAGCTCGTAGAAATACTTTCTTTCACCCCCTCCAACACGACGGCGATCGCGCACTACACCCACTCCTATTTTCGACAAAACTCGTCTTAGCAAATAAGCCGGATCGCTATCAGCAGCAGCATTAATCGCCAACACAGCACGCAGTTTGTAAGAATTTTTAACACAAACCCGTTTAAAATCAAGAATTAATTCTTCTTCCCCAGTCCATCCCCCAAATTTTTTACTCAACTTATCAACCAAAGAAGGCACACCCAAATCACACAACACGCTTGCTTGCATTGCACGGGAGCGCATATCCCAAATCTCGTCACCGTAGTTAAGGGATTTTAACCAGCGCTCAACATCAAACATTTTTTGTTTTTCAAGATTATCCATAGCCCAGCGTAATTCCAGCTGACTGATATAATCTGGGTCTTTAAAGTGTTTTTCGTATATAAAATCAGCATCAAAATCAAAACCTGGTAGTTTATGTTTTAAAATTGCTTTTGTAGCTTTGTGTCTATCTGACGGTGTTAGCATCATCGATTCCCAAAGCTTTAGAGCTGACTTGTAACTTATATCTTTTGCTTTATAGATAGATTCAGATTCCTCTTTCAGCCATTCGTCGCGAGCCTCATTAATATTTTTAAAAGACTCATAAACTTGCATAGGCATTTCTGAGACATTATGCCCTATATTCTGTAAATCTCGAATCAGCGATTCTCGCAAATTAGCACGACTGTGATTATCAAGTGCTGTATAGCTGCAAACAGCTTTAAAATGTGGTGATTGCCACTTATTAGAAGTAGGATTCATCAATTGTTCCAAATTGTCAATAACACTATTAGCCTCGTTTTTCTCAGGTAAATAATTGCAGATTCCCAACAAATCTATAGCTGATTGGTGGTTATTAAAATAATTGCGAGCCACAACTTCTGGAAGCGGAGAGCGAGAGGCTTGATTATCCAGGAGAGAATAAGTTTTACAGAAGACAATCCGCTCTACAGGCTGTCTGTATCGTGCCAACATCTGCATAATTTGACGGTGGTTTATCACCCCAAAAAATGCACCGTATACCCGGTCAAAATAAGGAATAGTAATATCCAAGCTACTTTCAGCAGTAGGAGATATCAATACTACTTGCGGTTTATTTTCTGCTAAATACTCGTTGGGTTTTTGCAGGAAACTGTTAACAGCATGGCTTGTCTCTGGGTCAGCTTTTGTATAGCTATCAACCCGTAAAACGTCAAGATTAAAAGACTCTAAAACACTTTGTAGACCAACTAAGTTGCGTTGTGCGTCACTGACAACTAGCAATTTATTGCCAAGAGCAGCATCATAAACAAGTCCTTTCTCAAAGCCCCCACGAGCATTTTTCATTTCACGGACTTTACCACTTTTAAATACTTTCTTTTCGCCACCATATACGCTGACATTCCATGCTGGAACTTGTCCTTTGTTCCAAATTCCAAATATGTTTTTGCCAGAAATCTCTTGTAAATATCTAGAAGAAATTGCAGTTAGGTCAGCGTCGAAACAGAAGACATAATCAGCTTCACGTATCAGGCGAACAAAACTTTCAATAATAATGCGGCGACGCTTGCGGCAGGTGCTTCCTGTTAGCATATGCTGCAATAGTTTATCGACTTCTTCGAGGATTAATACTTTTGTGGATGGCAATAAAAAGCAAGAATCAACACAAGCAGCAATCCAAGGACAAGCCAAGCGCAACTTTTTATTTAAACGCTTGTCGTTAGTGGAAATATCATGGAGGTGAATGACTTTATCTTGAGATTTTTCACAAAATTGTTGTAGTAAAGAATTACGGTAAGATAATACGGTTCCTTGACTAAAAGATTTGACAATTTTGAGGGCAAGTGTAGATTTACCAGTTGCCATTCCCGATTTCAAAAGATAAACACCTTTGGCAAGATTATTGAGGTTTAAGTTAAGGAATCTCTCTGATTTTATCGAATCTGCCCACGGGGAGAAATCTTCTAAATATTGTTGCGCTGCTTGAACTCTTTCTTGGTAATCACCAAAATTAAGTGCCTTTTTATCAAACCAATTATCCTCTGACTGGAGTCCACCATACTCACGGGCATACGCTAGGAATTGCTGCCAACTGATATAATTAATTGCGCTTCCAGCTGGCAACTCGTCGATATCCTGGTGCTGTTCCTTATCAAGCTGTCCCCACCAACCAACACGGACGAATAATCCCAAGCTGTGGAAGAATTCGTATTGACGAATCCAGCGACGCATTACTTGAGGATTTTTTACGTCCCCAGCATCTGGGAGAATTGTCGCGGTGGTTATATTAAAAGATGTTACAATTTCTTGAAATTGTTCGGGGGAACCGCTGAAGTTACCACCTGCTGCACCAATTGTTAGGCGTTCGTGTTTGTGAGCGGCAATGAGGGGTTTGAGTAAACCCTCGGCGATCCATGCTTCTTTATAGTGAGCATCACCACCTGGAATAATGGTAATTGGTAGTTCGCCGTTTTGCAGGTGGCTGGATTTATAGCCTTTCAGCCAGCGATATTTGCCACCATCCGCTTCGTTGTCAAGCCGAATTTGTCCGCCGTGGATTTCCCCAAGCTTGTTTATTGCGGGGCAGTATATCCCAACAGAGGCGACGCTGAGGCATCCCCCACTTACACCGGGGTAGTTTACGGGAAATAGGGCAGGTAGCCTAGAGTTTGGTGCGACACTGAAAAATCCAGTTTCGTCAATTTGCTCGTTGGTTAAACCGCGTGCTAGCAGGTTGTCCCGGTGGCGACGGGATAATCCGAAATATTGGGCTAACTTTTTGGTAGCAGCATTAATGGATGCTGGGGGGAGCTTTCCTTTGGCTGATGCTTCTATTGCTTGTCTACGGTTACTTTCCCATTGCGATCGCTCAGTTGAGGACCAATGCTCCGAGCTTGGGTCTCGCCCGTCTCGCCCATCGTCGGCAACCAGAATACCCCAAAATGCACCGCCTTTGGCATCGCCTAAATATTTCCAGCCGGGAACACTTTGGTGGGTGTTAAGGCACATTATAAGAGTGCGATCGCGTTTGAAAAGGCAATCCCACTTGTTATTACCGCAGGCTGGACACTCAGAGTGGCGGTTAGTGCGGATAAAATCTTTTTTGTTAAATAAAGCAACCATTGGACATCTCCTGGCAATAGAAGCGTGTTGCCCCGTGGAGAGAGTTGGTTTACTCGCTTGTTGTCGCAGTAACTAAAGTGAAAATTCTCATGCCTTGCTGTAAGCGTTGTCTATGCTTGATTAAAATCAATACACTGTGTATCGAACTTCGTAGAGAGCAGGCGAACAGAAGAGGATGAAACTTCATTTTTTTCGATACCATGACCCATAGAGTCACCAAACTTCTGCATGGGGAGAAGTTGGACTCTATAGATGGGCAAGTAAATCATCCCAGTCGGTTAATACCCTCTGGTTAGAGTTGCTATTCCGCCAAAACCTTGATAATTTGTGAAATGTCAGCAAGTTCACACAAGCTTGCTGTCCAAAGTAGAAATTAATTTGTCCACAGCAAGAAAATCCCAACTCGCGTAATGCTTTTACTAGTGCTGGGATATACAGCCGATTGAAAGCGGCAGCTAGGGATGATTTTCGTTCTGATGCTTGCTTCGATTGGTTTTTAGAGCTTTTCTCTACGGTCGAGTTGAGTTTATGCAGTGTTATTACGGTCATTATGTGCTACCTGATGTTTGTAAGTCGCATCGAGTAGCCGCTTAATATTCCCCTATCCAAAAAATGTAAGGTAGCCTAAAATGGTAACTGTATTGAAAAACTTAATACGAAAGAAACAAAAAAGTCTAAATAAGTTCGGTTAGTTAGACCGACTTTGGTGCGAGCGACTAGTAATCGTCTCACGGTTCTGTAAACTGTAAACAGCAACAAGGCAGGCAAGGCTTTCAGCTACTCTGGCTTATTAGGCTAGGCTACTTGCATTTTTCTGGACCAGCAACAAAGCGGCTAGCTAACTTTTCCTTTTTCAGGAAAAACGCAAATACTTTTGGTCTTTGTAATCCCTTCACCTCCTAAATGCTTAAGTTGAACTTTGAGGTAGTGGCAATCGACTACTCTAAGTAAGCAATATCAATATACTATATATAGAAACTGAACAGTTAGTGGTAACAATATATTTATGGCCTTCTTAAAGCTTGACCCAAAGGAATGCTCGCCATTAGGAAGGTTTGTTCTTGCGTATATGGAAGAAACGGGCACCTCTATGAACCAACTCGCTGACCGAGCAGGTGTAACGCGACCTGGATTGCGAAAAATGTGCCTAATACGAGGAAATCCAACAGAAAGTAGTCTGATAAGACTTGCTCACGCAATGGGAGTACCACCTGCCCAACTTTATAAATTGGCGTACCAAAACAAAATTGAAAATCCCTACAACCCTGATGCTATCGACTTCTTCATCAACGGAGTTGATACTGTTCATAAAGCGCTGCATGAAATAGCTAGTCAACTACCAGAAAATCAAAGACCTTCCGACAACGAACTTCTGGAAAGCGCTATCAAAACTATTAAGTCTTCATTTGCTACATAAGTATCTATTAATACGCGCCACAAGCATAAAAGAAAAGCCTGCTTTATATAATACAGACCCAAAGGAAGGGAATTTGTAGGGTCTAAACAGTAAAGTTGCATGGTGTAATATTTCAGAAATGCTTGCTGCACAAGTAATGCAGTAATTTGAAAAATTTAACAGTTGCAAATAAATAAAGGATGCGCGAGCACTTCGCTTCGTGTGAAATTCATGCACGTCAAATACACAAGCCTGAATTACCAGAATATAAAGTGCAACGTTTCTTTAGCAAAAGAAGTATTACTTGCCGTGCAAAATTCAAATACGGTAATGCCACTTTTTAAAAGTATAAAATGTCACTCTTTTTGCTGTCTCTGCTGATTAGTTTTTTCAACATAGCTTTTCATATACTCTTCAATTATTTCGCTCATAGTCTTCCTGTTCAAAGCACACGCTGCCTTGAACTCGTCTCGCACTGACTCTTCAATTTTCAGTCGAAGCTCAATTTTAGCCATTACTACCCAGTCTTCTCGGTGAAGAAGCATTGCAATTCCCCAAGCATATTCCCTCAAAAAAAACACGTCGTCTATATCCATTAACGGCTATAGTGGATATAATCAAGCTGTATCTTAGGCAATTCACAGAAATGAAATCGGCAGAAGTTCGCTTCTTCTACGAGTCCGTACTGGGTAGGCGAATCAGCGACGTGCAGTGGTGGAGAGTCAAAAAATCCTTTGCACAACAAGGGTTAGCGCTTACGACTGAAAACCTCAAATGGGTTGGCGAGTTTAAACGGGTGCTGCCCCATGCAAATTTATCCAACGGGATTCTGGCTGCTTACACCAACGCACAAAAATTAATCGGTTCCAAAGAATTAATCCAGGGAGAATTCTTGACTCAATTACTCAACCAACAAGGTGTAAGAATTCACCCTTCAACCATCAGTCGCTGGTTTCGTCCCTTGGGTGGGTTCAGGAAATCAAAATTTTATCCTGCCGACAAATTGCAACCAATAATTCTTGCCGCATTAATTTACAAAGCAAAGCTATCAAGCAAGCAAATCACTAGAGAATTAACAGGAAAACCCAATGGCTAAATATTTAAAAAGAATTCAATCACGCTTATCCCGTCGTGGAATAAGTGTATCGCAATCAGAAATTGTTGCGGTATATCAAAAATTAGTAGTAGACCTAGAAAACCCGACGGATGAAGAATTGACGGCAGTAGTCGATAGTTTTCTCTCTTCATTAGCTACCGCTAACCAAGAAAATGAAATGACTACTTTCCAAACTAAAGAAGAGGAAATAAAACCTGTTCAAAGTCCAATTCAGCCAGTGTCAGCAACACAAGCTGAATTAGATGGAGTTGATGAAATACTGAGTCAGGAGAGCGGTGAAGTAGTAGAAACATCATCCATAGTAGTTAGCACTCCTCAGAAGCAAGATTTAATCACAACCCAAGCATCAGTTTTAGGGATTGAACTATCCGAAGTAGAAGTAGCCGACTTAGCATCAACCGTTGGGGATAAATTCACAGATTATGCAGAATTTATTCGAGAAGTTACTTCAGCAATTAAAACCTATGCCAACCATCACTATGATTCTTTAGAACAAAACATAGAAAATACTCATGAAGATTTAAAGAATCATTTTACGTATCGAGAAAGACAACTCAATCAAAAGTTTGCTGATGGGTTGGGTGAAATAAAGTCGGCATTAGAGTCGAGCCGAAAAAGTCTCAAAATCACAAAAACAGCAATCCTCTCACGGCTCAACATCAAGGGAGCATAAACTTTATTTCTTGATATTGGGGCTGTGTTTTTTACCCCTACTGATTCAATTGTTGTGGAGTTTCCGACCCTTGACCCCCAGCCAGCAACGACAAAGGTTAGTCGAGCAGGGTTTCATCTGTAAAGGACATTGCAAGGATTAATTATGAAAAACAAAGCCAAAGTTCGTGACCATGTATCAGGCTACGGTAAACAAGTAACTAAGGCTACAAATCAAAAATTTGGTATCAACAATGCTTTGATTATCAAAGCCGTAAACGGAGACGAGAAAGCCCTCAAACAGATTGGCGATATGGGCAAGCTGGGGGAGAGACTAGCTATGTCTATGCCACTTATCCGGGAGAATCTTAAAGCCTATATCGAAGGCACCACCGAATACAACACAGCCCTAGCTGATATTTACGTGCGATTCGTTGCTTAGTGAATCTCGGTAATCAGTCCGTACATAACTAAGCCAGCTAACAATAGCTGAACTCTCAGATTGATGAGGGTGAAAGCCCCTCCCGCAAGATTCATGCGTGACTCCTTATCTGCCCACACCGAACAAGCTCGATTCTTGTAGAGTGAAGCTCTTAACTGGGCGCAATCAGACAACTGTTATGGGTTGACACTGGCGCTAATAGGGGGTTCCCACGGTGAAACCGAGCCTAGAAAAGTAACCTATCAGCAAGAAGGGCATAACTCAAAAACCCCTTACTATATCAGAGTCAAAACCCGCTGTATCTGTAAATAATAGCAGCAAGAATCTAGGGTTTCTGATGGTTAAATTGGCTACACCTAACGGAACAACGCCACATGCCACAACGGGGGGAACCCCCGCAACGCAGTGGCTCATCAATCATTCTGAGGGAACGAATAAAAACGAGTCAAGGGTCTTAGGGCTGTCGAACCCTAGGTAGGTAAGACGAGATACGGAACTCCCTTGATTCGGGTAGGACACAGCGTAATTGCTGTGAGGTATTCAGAAAACACTTAACGGAAAAAGAGCATGATTAGGCACAGTGATAACACTAGTGAATCTTGGAAAAATCTAAACTGGAAGAAATTCCGCAAAGATTTATTTCGCCTTCAATGTCGAGTGTTCAAAGCTATTCGAGCAGGAGACAAGCGGAAAGCTATGTCACTTCAAAAGCTTATTCTGAAATCCAAAGCGGCTAGATTTTTGGCGATTCGTCAAGTATCACAGCTAAATGCAGGGAAAAAGACAGCAGGAATCGACGGCAAAAAGTCCCTTAAGTTTGAGGAACGATTTGAACTAGAAAAACTGTTAAAAGCATCCTCAAAGAATTGGTTACACCAAGGCTTACGTAGCGTCCCAATCCCCAAAAAGGATGGCACTACCCGGATGCTTAAAATCCCCACTATCTCGGATAGGGCTTGGCAATGTCTCGCCAAATACGCGATAGAACCTGCACACGAAGCAACTTTCCATGCCAGAAGCTACGGTTTTAGACCTGGACGCTCGGCACATGATGCCCAGAAGTACCTACACCAAAACCTAGGCTCACAAGCAAAAGGAATCAATAAGAGAGTTATAGAACTCGATATTGAGAAATGCTTCGATAGGATTAATCACACCACAATAATGAAAAACCTGATAGCCCCAAAAGGCATCAAATCAGGGATATTCCGTTGCCTCAAAGCCGGAACAAACCCAGATTTTCCTGAACAAGGTACACCTCAAGGTGGTGTGATAAGTCCACTTTTAGCCAACATCGCCCTCAACGGTATTGAAAGTATCCACAGATATCACTGTATTAGTGGCTACAGGATTACAGAAAATACCCCAGAAAGGGACATCACAGAGCCATCAATCCGATACGCGGATGACATGGTTATCATACTCCGACCCCAGGACGATGCAACAGAGATACTTAACAAAATCAAAAAATTTCTAGCTACAAGAGGAATGAAGCTCAATGAGAAAAAGACAAAGATAACCGCCGCGACAGATGGTTTTGATTTCCTTGGTTGGCACTTCAAAGTGCAAAACAACGGAAAACTTAGATGTACTCCCTCAGTGGACAACTTCAAAAAATTCCGCCAGAAGGTAAAAGCCATTGTTAACTGCCCAAATATTGGTTCTACAGAAAAGGCTGAAAAGCTAGCACCTGTAGTTAGAGGATGGAGAAACTACCATAAGTTCTGCAAGATGGATGGGTCAAAGTTCTCACTTTGGCACATGAACCACAGAGCCTGGAAAGTTTTTAATAACCCAAGTTGCGGGTTATGGGAATCCAAGTGCTATGCACCTGCTGATTCATGCGATCGCCAATCACAAATTGGCGGTTGCGAGTAGTGCAACCGCAAC
>NZ_JBPAOH010000173.1:0-15229 GCF_050875635.1 Tolypothrix sp. VBCCA 56010 | reverse complement strand
GGTAATTATTTCCCAGGCGCATTTTCCCCTCCTACTTTTCTCTCTGGAGGGGATTTTATTGCTTAACTTACCCCATGCGATCGCTTGAATCTATAACTAGCAATTTGGGTTAGTAATCAAATTAATCTACTTCCACAGAAGAATGCATGTCAAAACCCCTCTTGGTTTATTTACAACCAGATGCATCATATCCAATATCGAGTTTGATGGAATAAATTAAAACCAAGTTATCTTATCTCGGAATTAAACGCTCACGACTCATGAACCGTGGTAACTTTTTAGTTAAGATGTTTGGAATTAAAAATGGAGAAGAAAAATTTTGAAGCATTCACTAACTTACCAGCTTTTAAAAAAAATGCTATTCAACTCTGCGGTCAAGATTTTATTGATAGTTTAACAGTCAAAGGCATATACGCCAAACACGATGAATTCTGGCGTATTGTCAACAAAAAGCTAAACGTTACTGATGATGCTTATGAAATAAAACAGGCTAGGGAACAAGCAGAAAAAGAACGAAAATTAGCAGAAGAAAAAGCGATAAAACAAGCAGAAAGAGAAAGACTACTAGCAAACAAGAAAAAACTTTACAGTAAAAATAGGCAAGGATGGACAATTACTGTTTTTGAGCTTCCAGAATCAGATAAATACGGAAATAAATTTGTTGCACAATGCACTAAAGAAGCAGAATTACAACAGACTACCTATTTTTCAAATACTGCTGGTGATTCCTATAGTCAAGCCTGTAGCCTTGTAGATGAATTTGAAATAAGGCAAGACCAATTAAGACGATTTATAAAAAATTATAAAGTTCTAAAACCTTTATATCTAATGCTTATATATCTTTCTGGTTGGGATGAATATAATCCTTATCTTGTCAACCCCGATAATAAACACTGCAAAGAAAATTTTGTTGGTATTCGCTTTAGGAATGGGTTTGATTTTGAGATAGTTAATCGTTTAGAGGCGGAAGGATTATTAGAACTTTCAACAACGAGAAAAACTCTCACAATGACTAAAAAAGGTATGAAAGCAGCGAGAGATATCCTACTCCATATTAATCTTGATGGAGTAGGAAGCCTACTAAAGCAGCGAGAATATCATGAAGAATACATTAATTATCAGAGCCAATTAAATATTTTACAGGAGGAACAAGAAGAAGAATAAATTCTACTCAAATTACTTTTTTATTAAACTGCTGAAGATACCCCGTCCCATTTTAGGACGGGGTAGTTGATATTGTTTAATCACCTCTCTCTAGAGAACGCGCCATCAAGTAAGCTTCTTCCGCCGTATACCGCGTACCTAGACCGCCTACAACATTTACAATGTACTTCTGCTTGCTCTTGTGGCTAATCCTGTCCAGGTCAATTGGTGAGGAAGGTTGACCAAACACCTGGTAATTTGTTTGAGTTTCTTCAATCATCCATACCGCAATGCCCTGAAATTCGTAATTGGCGAATACTTCTGCTGCGTGTTGAGCTTTTTCTATGTCGGTCATCGCCTGCTACTCCAATCCCACCTTAATTAATTTACCACTTTTGGTAATACATAGGTACTAAGAAATAACGGGATTGGTAGCGTAACAGTTCTTTGCAGCCTGCCCCAATTAGTTGCTTGTTCTTACGCCTACGAGAACTTTGTGAGCGTTCTTTCTACGAGTCTGTCTCCCCTTCAGTGTCTTCATCTTCAAGGGCAAACTCGCTGATGTAGTCCCGCACAACACGCTCAAAGAACAGGGGAGCAGGTAAAGTAGTCCAGTCCCTATAGTGACCAAAACTGTAGCGCAGTGATTCCAATAGCATTGCAAGACTGTCGGGATTATCCTCCGGTTGTCGCAAAGTAACAACAATTTCAAGGGGGTTTGGAGTCGGCCAGTGACCCAAAAATGCTTTTCTTGTAGCAATCTGATGAACTGCTAACCTAGCGTTGTTATAAAGTTTATCTTTGGAACCATCACCTTTTTCAGCATGGGTGTTTATTTTCGTTGGTAGATAGCAACTTTGTCCGCGTGAATACTGTTGAGGCATTCTCTTTCCCACAGACAGATAAGCAACACACCCAGTTTGATTTGTTTTTGTTTTTGTTTGTTTTGCGGTCAGTCGAAACAATCCAGTAGAACTAGACGCTGAAGGAATTTCTCGGCTAGGGGGCAATTTCTTTAGTTCCTCTATAGACCGCGTATCTTCTAGCGATGTTTCTGCTAACTGTCTGGCTTTTTTCTCAATAATTCCAGGTGCAAGGTCTTGACGAACCCTAATCAACCTTGCACCTTGCCACTCCTGCTGCATCCACTGATATTGCTGCCCAAGGTCAATTTGATTAGCATCCATCCTAATATCGGCAAGCCAAGGCCACATTTGCACACAGTTGGACGAATCAATTATCACCAGTGGTTGTGCCCCTTCTTCCACAGAATTAGAAACAATCTGTTTCACAAATTCCATGAATCGAGTCTTTCGCTCCCTAGGTTCCGATGCCAGTTTTATTGGAGAAAGGTCGGCAATAAAGGAGATCGCATGGCTGAAGTCTTTCCACGGACTGATTTCTAAACGATTTGCTTTTTCATAGGCACAGCACAGTTCGCATTTACCTGTATCTACCTTAAGGCGCATTGCTACTGCTAAAAATGTATCTTTGATTGGGCCGCGAACGCGACCTCTCTGTTTACGGACAATTGTAATACTCAAAATTTCTTTTGGTCTGGCTTCAGGTGGGATATTTTCTAGGTATTTGTCAACTTTTTCTTGTACGCCATCAATACGACCAGAATGCGCTGAAAGCAAATCTTTCAAAGCTGTTTGTACTCGACGAAAAAAATCTTCTAATTTGAAACGCTTTGTTGTTAACGTCTTTGCCATTGGTTCCAAAAACTGCACGCAAGCACCAGCCTTTGCAGCCAGGGCTTGGCGGGTTGAAGGTTTATTCACCTTATCATCACGTCTAGCAGTCTTCTGACCGCTTGGGTCTGGGTAAAATTTCGGTGCTAATATGAGGCAGAAGGTTTGCTGTCTGCGGTTTTTAATTTGTTGCGCTATTGGTTCCCATGCTTCAACCCGATGACGCGATCGCTCTTTGGCTTTTAATTTCTCACCAGGCAATAACTCTCGCGGTCCTGCCGTATTGGCAGGCAAGCGGTTAAACAGAACTTCCAGAGTTTCTCCCCACAGAAGGGGAATAATTGCTTTTAGTAGTTTTACTTCAGTTTCTAACCCATCTTCATAAAATACGATTAGCGACAAACGCTCGTTGGGATACAGCCGTCGCATGGCTGAAGAGTTTGCTTGAATAATAGCTTGAAGTTCCTGCGTCTGATCTGGTGATTTGGGTTTACTAAATTTAAGAGCATTTCTTTTCCTATCAATTGCTTCTAAACTGATGTCAAAGTGCTTGTTTAGCGAACTGTTGAGTTGAATATCGTCTAGTTGTTCGAGGTATTTCGGGGTAAATTTAGAGTCGGGGTTTGGGTCGGGATTTGTTTCCAGAACTTCCAGAACAGCACCAAGCAAGGTAGGTAAGTTAATCATGCGTGATGCTGTATCATCCAGTTTATGGCTAGATTTCACAGGTTTGTAGCTATCGAACGGTTTGATTTTTAATGGTTTAAGAATTTTTGTAATAGCCTCAAAAGCTTCTAACTTATCAATCTCTGGTACGCCCTTTTCAATTCCGTCTTCTTCCGAATCGTCTTCGTATGAATCGGAATTGTCTTGAAGTCCATCGCGGTAAGTCAGCACTACTTGACATTGGTCGGTCGAAGCTTTACCCGATGCAATTTGTTGTCCATCAAATGGCTGCATTGATAACTTCAGTTCGCGGCGTAAGGCTTCAAAATCTTTATCCGTTACCCAATGCCAGTTTTTATTTTTATCTTGTTGGCAAATTATTTTGAAACTAAAGGCACGGTCAGGATGGTTTTTTGAAAAAATAAAGCCGCTAATATCATAACGGTCAAAGCTAGGAGATTTTAACTGACTCAGCCAGCGACGTTTGGAAACATCTATTTTCAATAAAGGCTGATGCAAAGATGGATAAGTCACGACTTCTATTCGTACTACCAAACTATATTTACCTTCGATGGGATTGGTAATAAGTTCTGCCACACCATTCGTAAACATCCCACTGCTAGAAATAATCCGTTTCATCGAACCTAGCCTTTGGAAAATCTCATGTCCGGCAATTTGGCGAGCTACAAAGTCTGCAAGCATTGGATAAGCATGTTTATCTTTTGCTTGAGTTGTATCTGTTTCTTTTGACCAATCCCAAGGTAAGGTATAGGATTTAAATGGATAAATTGTTACCAACTCTTCTTCTTCTAAAAGTTCTTCCAAACGCTCACAAACTTCTAACGATACTTTTTCTTTGTCGGCAAAAGGTTTGAGGAAGTTAGTTACCCAGTCATTGAGAATTGAGCGAATAGCCGTTCTGATTTCTTCTTCAATACCACCATTTATGTAAGCGAAAGGTTCTGGCTCATTCGGGTTTTTAGGATTTAATGCATATTTGTTCAGCCCTAAATTTGAGCGAATTCGTGCTGCATTGTTCAGTCCTACTTCTAGAAGTCCTCGCAGTGATGCATAGGGAAGATTTTTGACATTAGAACGTCCATCGCTGGGACTCACTTTTAAAATTTCCGCAAAAGTTGCCAGAGATTTCTTTGTCCAAGCGAGTGTGAAACCTTCTACTATTACTGGAGACAGATTGTCCGGTACAGTGAAGGCTAGGGGATACCGTTTGAGAAGCTTGGGCACTCTTGATAGCGGAATATAAAAGGTATCTGAAAACGAAGTAATTTCTGCTATTTCATCTTCATCTAGCATCAGGGATTCTTCATCCAGTTCGGATAAATCATCATTAAACTCAAAATCATCAGAAAAATTGTTACTCATTATTACATCTCCAATAATGGTGAAAAATCATCAAATCTTCTTCGTCTGTCAACTCTTATTTTGAGCGCAGACTTTCATGGGAAATTACGTACTACATCTCCAATAATGGTGAAAAATCATCAAAATCGTCTTCGTATATCGACTCTTGTTGTGAACGCAGGCTTTCAGGATAAATTACGCCTTCAATTCGTTGCAAAGGTGTCAGAAACGCACCGTAAAGTTCTTGATAAATTTCCCGAATTACAGGGTCAGGATGACTTACACATTCTTCTAAAATGATTCGCATCTGCACCAACATACTGTCCCGTACAGAGTCAGGTTTATCCTTTGTAGATTGAATCGCCCAAGCTGCATCTACAAAATAAACTGCTACCGGACAACCATTCCGCATCCCTCGCCCAATTGTTTGCAAAATGGCAACCATTTGATTAGCCGTAAACGGTTCAAATAGTTCGGGACCAAGACGACTAGCCATCAACGGTTCGCGTAATAATCGATTGGCATAGCGCCAGAGGTCTTTTCTAGCTTGCTTCCAAGAAGAAGCGATCGCACTCAGATCTTCTGCTTCGCCAAAAACTTTACCATCAAATTCTTGCGTTGACCGTCCTGCAAGGCTGTATAAAAGTTGCATATCATCCGTTCCGGGGTGAGGACGAGTGAGAAAATAAATTGAGCCAATTGCAGCGTCAAGTTTCCTCTGTCCTTTGGTGAAAACAATGTTCACACCCCGACCAATTGCAAGTATGGGAAAAATTAAAATATCGCAGGTTTCATCGTCTCCAAGTGCTTCACATTGGGCAGTTGTTACAAAATCTGTTGGTTGTTCTCCAACTCTTAGGGAACGAACAACTGCCTTTGTACGTTTCCCAACCTCTCGATGATGGTCGTTAAGAAATTTATTGATAGTACGAGCTTGCTCGTAGCTATTGACGATTAAGGCTGCTTTGCGGTGTATACCGTCTTTTACATCAAAATTGCGGATAGACTTGAAAATTTCAGATTTTGTAGTGCCACCCCGTACCAATGCGTCCACCATTCGTTTCAAATTGCGTTCCTGAAGTTCGCCCGCACCACTGTATCGCAGGGGTTCATCACCCCGTTCGCGGTCGGGAATCCATTTAAAGCGGTAAACGCTACGCTCTGACTCCTGTGTTCCCTTGGACAAACCTGCGCGAACTGATTGGCGCGGTTTAAGTAAATAATGCGGACCAGCGTTAATGTGGTAAGCCGGACTTGCTTCCAGAAATGATGTTGCTGAGGTCATTAAAATAGCTGGTCCAGATTGTTCGCCATCTGCTTCTAACAACTTATAAAAGTGGTGCATCAACATTCGCGGCGCACCCACAAATGTGATATATGAAAGTTCGACATTTCGAGCGTTAGTACGAGTGGTCAGCGCTTTTGAGAAACTGTATTTCACGCCAGAGAACGAACCAAGGATATTTTCTGGGATAATCTTTCGCAGTTCTGGGGTTGCTGTGGACTCCACAATCGGTTCCCGGATTAACCCTTCCGCTACCATTGTCCTGGTTCCCGGTACAATGCGCTGGTAGCCCAAAATCATGAAAGTGACCGACACCAACAATGTGATTACATCTGAGGCTTCGGTTGGTGGGGAACGGTCGGGAAAGCAGAGGGGAAGAAACAATTCGGCAATCTCTTCCACAATTTTGTCGCGTTGTTTAATCGAATCCTCGGCTAAGTAACGACGGAAGTGCTTAATCAGATTTTTCCACTGTGGGTCTAGAACATTACGGTTTGTTTCTAAAATTTGAGCGCACAAATCAGCTTTCGTCCACTCCATCTCTTCGATACCTGTGCGGTTATAAAAGGCACGGTAAGCTGCTGATTCCCAAATTTCAGTAAGTGCCCGACTTTTGCTAAAACCAAGTTTGACTTCAAGGTCATCGAGGCGATCGCGTTTGGAGTATTTCTCAAAACCATCTAATAAATCACTAACAATCCTTAATACAGTTAACAGTTGGTTTTCGTAGCGTTCCCCCACCCGCGACGAGGGCATATTTTGAATGGCGGTCATCAAGGAAGTATTGTGATTGCCAAATTCTGCTAAGTAACGACTGTAGAGTTCTACATCCCGGTCGGATAACCGATGATTCTCACCACGAGCAAAACGGTTATGGATTTGTTCGAGAATTTCCCGGTGAATTGAGGTGTCCGAACCTGAGATGCTTAAAGTTGCTGCCCCATAAGCATCTAAAACCGATTGCACCATATCTGCTTCGTCGAAAACGACCACATCGAACGTGCGGGCAATTAATTCAAAATACCGCACTTGTTCCCGAATTGCGTGGGGTGGTACTTGAGTATC
Source organism: Tolypothrix sp. VBCCA 56010 (assembly GCF_050875635.1). Taxonomy (NCBI): domain Bacteria; kingdom Bacillati; phylum Cyanobacteriota; class Cyanophyceae; order Nostocales; family Tolypothrichaceae; genus Tolypothrix; species Tolypothrix sp. VBCCA 56010. The sequence continues at coordinate 8,014 of NZ_JBPAOH010000173.1, read as the reverse complement.
GAGCGATCGCACATGACCAACCCATATATCTGCATCTATCAAATCTCGCGGTGCTTTGTTACGACCGCACATTGTCCACAAAGGACAAAGGCTTTTCTTCATTTGACCTTTCTTGCCCCCACCTTGCAAAATCTCTCCGCAAGGTGCGTAACCAAAACCCCACATCGAAGTATCGTCATTTGAAAAAGCGGGTAAAACGCAATTCAAACCAAATACTTCTGCCCCTTCCAGGGTATAGGCAAAGCCACCATTACCTCCACCTACTGCAATTGCCTCAGCAATATTGTCTGCATGGCGGCGGCGAGTCTCATCGCTTTGACCTACCAGCATTCCCACCTTAACCTCATGGAATGCCAATTGAGTCATGTACTGTCTGGCGACTTCAATGGAGGGAAAAAGAAACATTGCTTTGTAACCATTTCGCCCCAACCAAATAGCTGTCAGTACAAGAAGTGTTGTTTTACCAGCCCCTGGCAAACCAATTAAATGCTTGATACCTTCTAGTTCTAGGGTGTCATCTTCCTGACGCAGCCCCTTGCCAATGGAGGGTATCATTAGGTCAAAGTGTTCAAAACGACTTGCCCAGTTTCCTGATCGCTGTTCGGGATTTTTTGACTCGCGTTCGTCCATCTCAATAGCCAAGTCGCGCAGTTCCTTCAGGGGAATGCGAATTTTTCCTTTTGGCTGTCGGTTGAGAGAATGGGTGCGACGAGGGGCAAGAGGGATGGCGATCGGACCAATTGGTACTCTGACTGCTGTTGTCTCTTGACCTAGAGAAACCGCCATTGGCTGGCGAGGGTCAGCGATTGTGGTGCTATGTAATTGGTATGACATAGACGCACTGAGGATTTTACGCGCCTTTGCAATCAATGGGTCTTCTAGAGGGTCTGTTCTTTTAAAGCAAAGCGTCTGAGCGTCAATCTCATAGGTTCCTTTTGTTTTGTTGCAGTAATGATGGTCGTTATAGATTGCAACTGCGTGTTTTACTGACTGTTCTGTAACATAAGTCAGCGACATTTGCCGCATATTAAAAATGGCTTGACGAGCTTGCTTCAATTTAAATGCATTTAAGATACTTGCCATACCTGACATTGCAACAGGTGCATCTTCCAGTGAGTCAGTACCAATAAATTCTTCCATCAAGACGCACAGCCAGCAAATTCGGTCTGCGCCCTGCCAGAAATCAGGCTTGATTCGCATACTCTTTCAAAAAATCAATTACTGAGGAAACTAACCAAATTTCTAAAGTTGCGGGGTCGCCCTTTTTATCAAGCGTTGATTTTAGGGTAGAAATATAACTAGGGTTTTCTTCAATTAACTGGTCGCTGACAGCAATAATACGACGGCGATAGTGAATCAAACCGCCAATGCTACGGTTAAGGCGTAATCCTAGAGATACAGGACTTGTATAAGATTTAGCATCAATACCAATTGCCCGTTCATTGATCGAAACATCGCATAAATCAGATTCCGGGTATAGTTCGGCATTTAGCCCGTATACAAGAGATGTATCAAAGATTGCTAATTCGTCAATAGCTGGACCAGTCCAGTAAGTTAGAATTTGAGGCTTGGCAATCAACAAACAGTCTTGCTTTGGGTCGAGCTTCTCGGAGACTTTTGGAGAGTTGCGGCTGTTACACTGGCGAATTGGACAGCGCCCTTGTGAAAAACGTTTTTTATCAGGGTGCGGTCGCATCAATGTGCCACAGTGGGCGCAACGGTGGGCTTGTCCTTTAATTAGCCAGATATCTGGTACTTGGTCGAAAAATGTGTCAATTATCATCCTTTGTAGGGGGGTTAGGTTGTTGTCAATCAAGTATTTCAATAGTTGACTTTCTCCAATGAGCGAGTATCTGCCAATTAGCTCTCGTAAAGCAGTGTAGGCTTTGTGCCGACGACGACCTCCCATTCTCTCAGTAGCCTCGCGTAACCGAGCGTGCAGGCGATTTTCAATCACATTGTCTTCACCAAAAGCTCCACTGATACCCGCTATCTCCGAACAATCCGAAGTTGGTACTCGCAAGTCTGGGTCAATTAAAGTAACCGCACCTAAGCGGAAATTAGAGGAGCGAAAAACTTCCAACTTCCACTGCTCAGAAACTAGTGAGTATCGAGCGCGTTCCAACACAGAATGTACACAAGCAGCGCTATCGGTTAGTCCTTCCTCGATATACAGGCGACCCAACTTGCACATTGCCTTGTAGAGTTCAGGTGGCATACTGTCCTGTTGACACACAATTTCTGTACCAGGAAGAACCCGGTCATATTGGCGAAGAATTCCTTGCGCTAGCAACACAACAGCATCCTCAGCTAAATCGATTACCTGGCGGTGTCCTACTGGTAATGGCAAGGAAGTTTGGATAGCAGGCGACCACGTAGGGTCTTTCCCATCAGCTTCTGCAATAATTTGTACCTCCAACGCTGCATCTGTAAATGTTGGTAAAACTTGAGCGATCGCTGCAAGTGTCCAGCCTTTTTTCAACAAAAGAGTAGTTGCTAAACCCTCTAAAACCTGTCGAAATCCAAATTCTTGTCCTTTGGGTTGTGACAAGAGTTGCTTTGCTCTCCACGACCGAACGGTTCGCAGGGCAGGCGATTCCACTGACAGCCCAAGCTGCTGAATTTGGCGCTTTAGCTCTTTTGTCAGTGTCTCCGCAGTTCCCTGCCACTGACGCACATCGTCAAAGTACATGAGTTACAGGACAAATGAACTTACATGAAATTACATTTACATTAAATGATGTAAATAAGAATGTCAAGTAGTATTGTTAAGTAAGGGCGTAACTAAAAGTAAACAATACAACTTACGCTCTTCCTATATTTTTTAGAGGGGAAAATCCCATAACATACTCTCAGTCAAGCAATTAAGGTAAGCCATGACTGATAATTTCGACAAATCAAACTCAGAACTTTATCAGACTGCTGAAGATTTGTTAGCACGAGCCGAATCGCAGCTCACTGCCAATCAAAAACGGCAACATATCCGTAAAATGACCCCTGTTTGGGCATGGCTTCATATCACACAGGGTATGGAGCGGTATCAAGTTTTAGGCGATACCTGGCAAGAAGTGACTGAGGCGGAGATTTTGCAACTTATGGGAAAATGCGAATTCACCGAATTAGACGATATGTCAGAAAACGCGAAGGTAAAAGCAGGGCTTTGGTTTGACATCGGGCTAAATGGTTGGTGGGGTAGCGAGATAAAAGCCTGTAAATTCGGCAACACGGAGACCGACGGCATACTGTTCTTCGTTGCTAAACATCGCTAAGATTAACCAGTAATTCGGTTGTACTGAGAAGCATATTTTTGTTATCAGTGGTGTTGTGGTTAATTTTATGACTTGAAATTAACTTATACAATGCGATCGCGCACCTATGCGATCGCCGCTTGAAGTTGTTGCTTCGCTCCCGGCACTCCGAGCGAGGCATTACTAGTATCGTACTGACGCACTCCGCAAAGCCAAAAAAAAGTTTCTACAGCGCAGGTATACCTGTAGTTGTAGCGACCTGCAACGGTCCCCAGGATTAACTGCAACTAGAAGAAGCCGAGCAAACGGTGGTGTAGCAGCTTCTTGCTCAAAAGAAACGCCCCGACCTGTAAACAAGACAATTTGAGCGCTCTTGTTTATTTGCAACCTGCATGTAAAAGAAACGATCCTTTTGGTGGCTGATAATTTCTGTGGGATAACGGTGAAATCAGTACAAGTTACCCAGTTCACACCGGATGAGGCGTACCTTATTGTGAGCCTCACTTCTACCGGGAGCAACCTCTATAGAAGCAACTTCGTCGCTCCTATAGAGGTTTTGGAGGTGGTGATCCTGTTCGGGATGAATCGTTGTCCAGATCTGTAACACCAGCATCCTTTGAGAAATCATCAAGAGAACTTTCCGCAGTCGGCTCATTTTCTGTGCCACCCCCAATTGTATTTATCTCTATATATTCGGGGGTGGCACAAAGTTCGGGGGGTGGCACAGCCGCAGCGTGTGGGCTGGAATCTTGATGTGGGTTGGAGGGAACCGCTAAAATATCTCGTTGCTCCCAAGCTACAAAAATCTCCGCCCTGCCATCGCACGGTTCTGTATAGCGGTAAAAACGCACAGGGTTTTTCTGACCTTCAATCCGCCGCCGCTCCAACTTCTCTAATTCCATGCCAAGATTAGACAGCACAATCTGTAGCACCTGGATAGGAGAAAGTTTTTCGTTAAAACTTCCCAACCCCAAATCATTGAAGTCGCGGGCAAATCGTTTTACCAAATCTGCCCACTCGATTAAATCTGGGTCACGGCTACTTAGTTCCCGGTTTGGATCAAACCATTGACCTATATTTAGCAGCTTCAGCGCTTCCACCTTAGGCAACAAGCCTTTAATATCCCAGAGGCACACCCGTCCATTCCCCCGCTCAATATGTCCCTCGAAATGTTGGCGGTCTCGCATCTGGACAAACTCCGGATCATGGGTCAACAGATAATGCAGCCGGATTTTAGGATACCAGCTAAAATCATCTTTTTGTTTTAAGTCCGCCGTCACCTCCACCCCATAGCGTTGCTTGAGTTCATATTTTCGTACTTGCAACAGTTCTGATGGAATTTTGTTGCGTTTCTCCTTGAGAAGCAAATACTCCGACTCTGTAGGAAGGTCCACCATCTCTACTGCTTGATTTTCCGCCGATTGATTAGTTTCGCAGCAACTTTTAAGTTGGTCTGAGTTATCTTTGTCCTCTTTCTCGTCGTCCGAATCAACAACAGTAACCTGGTGTCCCTCAGCAACTAACCCCTGATGCAAGGCATCGCGGAATCGAAAGCTAGAAGCATTAATCCGGGAAGCCATCTTTGCCCAAGTCGCGGTTGCTACAGGTTCAATAGCGGCATCGATGTCAAAATCAAAATCCTTGAGTAACCGGATATTAACCTTAACTACTTTTAAAGTTGAAGCCAGCAACGCTTTATAATTAGGACTACCGTTGCCAATTTTACCTAAGCCATACCCCCGCGCCCAAATAAAGCGAGGAACTGGCTCTCTTAAACGTGCCAGAGCTTGCCGTGTTTCTGACTCCGGGCAAACCCCCTGAGAAATGAGAAACACCGCTTGAAAATGCTCCCTGACATCAATTGACACTCCAGTCCCAATACTGGGTGAGGCTATTATAATCCTGTACTGCTTGACAATTTCATTAATTTTCTCAACGCAACCAATTGCTGGGTGAGTGGGGTCAGCAACACTTTCTGAGTCAATCCTGAGAATCGCCTCGTCGGGGAAGTTTTCTCTAACCCAGGATTCGAGATTCTTAGTCCCCCATTTGCTTTTTGCCTTTTGACCATCACAGTGGATCATAATCGCTTTGGGTGAAGAGGAGAGCGATCGCTTAATCTGGGTTAACAGAGGTGCGGCATTTTTGGAATTGTAAACGGTTACGTCCCATCTGCTTTCTTCTTCTGGTAGCCAGTCGTTGACAACCACCCAAGGCTGCAAATCAATTTCAGATTCCCGCTTAATCAACCCCCTGATAAAATTAATACTCAGGTCGCTTAAGTCTGCATCTTGAGCAATAATCAATCCTCCGGTAGATGCGACAATGCCGAGAAGCTGCTGGAAGGTATCAAGAATTGATACACGCTTCTCGTAGCAAGTAGAACTGTTGAGCAAGTGCCACGTTACTTGCTCGACTTCATCCAGCACCACAATCGCTCCTGCCCACTCTTTCGGGTTAAAGCGAGCTTGAGATATTGGGTGTACGGAGTCGATGCAAACTCCAAAGCCAAATAACCCCATTGTCTCACTCGAATGCACATCTTCAATCCAATCCAGCCCCAGGCGATCGCAAATCGCCCGTCCCAGCTGGATGCGGTGCGTAATCACCAGGATTTGTCTGCCTTCTCTCTGGGCTTCGGTTATCAGCTTGTCCAGCGCTTGAGTTTTGCCCGTCCCTTTGGGAGACTTAACACCAACCAAACCTGACAGGGGGAAGGGGACATCTCCTAAATAGCGCTGATTTAGCCTTAGCGTCGCCTTGTAGGTTAGTTGCCATAGCAAAGAGGTTGTATACACCTCCAAGCTAACGGCAGCCTTATAGAGGCGCTCTAAGGCATCAATGCCATTGGCGACAATAAAATCATCAACTCCCTTTTGGTTGCCGAGCAAGGTGATGACCTTGACAATGCATCCAGCTGCTGCTAATAAACCGCCTGTGCGCTGGATTGATAAATCTACATTCGCCTTTGTGGTAGGTTTTGGGTCATTGTCAAAGCAGAAGTAGATTTCGCGCCCTGGCGTGGCGAATTTTTGTAGTTCGGGAATAAGATGACGATTGAGGATTTTGCCTGTAATGGGGTCAAATGAGCCTCTAATACCGCAAGAAATGCCAGGGAGTGCGATCGCTACATAGCCAGCACTCAACAGTGCCCCTGCCTTTTTTGCCCCCTCGGCGATAATAATGGGAATTTCGGGGTGCAAGTACACCCATTCCCAAAAGCTAATTGGCTTACGTCTGTCTAAAAGTCGCAGCGTCAGGGGAGAATAATATCGCTTGATTTTGTAGCGTTTGGCAATAAGCTGCCAAATTTCATCAGGGACATGCAAAAAGTATGCCCTCAGGTCAGTTTTTGGCGGGGGTTCATATTTTACCAGCTTCGGCGGTTGACCAAATCCCTTAAATTCAAGGTTTTTCTCCGACTGCAAGCGAGGGGTGTCTGGCTTAAACTGACCCCAGAGCATATCTTCCCACGTTTGGGGGTCAATGCCGCCACCGCACCACCAGCCGCCATTCTCCAACGGTCGATAGCGCTTTAAATAGGAGTCGGTGATTCTCCCGGTGTTGCGACGCTCGATTAATGGGGAGTAGAGCATGTAATCGTAAACGCGATCGCCAGATAGGGAAATGACGTTCAATGCGGTGAGTTCAGGATGGACGCCGCTTTTAATAACCCACTCTTCCCAGTGCTGAGTCTCGATATGTGTTGGAGTCAGGATGCTCATAGCCTGACTCCTTGAGGCTCCTGGGGTAGCCCAAAAGGCGGGCTATACTCCAGGTTTTTTGCCCGTTTCACGCTCTTACAGCTTTTAGTATCAAGCCCTGAAATGTTTTTCTGGCTAGCGCCGGAGCAAATCAGGTAATTTGTTTTGAATTGGCGAAATGTAGATAGCATTGCCAAATAATGCCAGATCCGCAAAAACGGGTTTGGTATTTTGATCTAATTGATCTATTACTCCTGGCTGTTTTAAAGGGCTGAAAGTCTTATGTAGTAAGGGTTTTAAAAATGGATTATCCGGGGATACGGGTGTTTTCATCCGGGGATACGGGTGTTTTCATCCGGGGATACGGATGTCTTTGTTTTAAAGCTCAAAGCTATATAGGACAAAGCTTTAAAGCCAATTTTTTGAATTATTTTTTTTAAAACAAGATTAAAACAGAAAACCAGCCGACCACAGGTGATAATCGGCTGATAATTTAGAAATATTAAGTATTAATACTTAAGCTGACCTATCCAGCAGTAAGGATTTCAAAAATGGATTGTCCGGGGATACGGGTGTTTTTATCCGGGGATGTGGATGCTTTTGTTCTAAAGCTTAAAGCTATATAGGACAAAGCTTTGAAGGCAATTTTGTGTACGATTTGTTTTAAAACAAGGCGAAAACAGAAGACCATTCGACAGCCAGCAGTAAGGATTTCAAAAATGGATTGTCCGGGGATACGGGTGTTTTTATCCGAAGATGTGGATGCTTTTGTTTTAAAGCTCAAACTTATACGGCGTAAACTCACATCTTGCACCTGGAAATATGAATGTGAAAACCACAACTAAGTGCAAGGGTAGATAGGCGTTCAATATCAAGTAAAAGAAGAGACATGACTATTTGAGGGAAAATAGATTCTAGGGCAATTTTTGCAGCCTCACCCCAATCAGGTGGTGATGCAGACTGAATATGGAGATAAGTCCAATGAGCGATGAGGTAAGCGGTGAGAGAAAGAATCAGCCAGCGATACATACCAAGGAGAGAACCCTGTCCAAAACGATGTAA
>NZ_JBPAOH010000172.1:0-15735 GCF_050875635.1 Tolypothrix sp. VBCCA 56010 | reverse complement strand
ATGAGTATAAAAGACAGATGAATCTCCTTGTGATACTCGTCGATGAGTATAAAAGACAGATGAATCTCCTTGTGATACTCGTCGATGAGTATAAAAGACAGATGAATCTCCTTGTGATACTCGTCGATGAGTATAAAAGACAGATTAACGCAGCTCTAAATAAGTAGACTCAGATATTGCAGCAGTTGCATCATCCGCCATAGGTTATAAATTTATGGCTTATAGCGAAAGTCGTCTAAAAACGACTCAAAGAAGATTTTAGTTTATTCAAGTGGGCTGAAGCTTTTATCATCAAGAGCGATCGCGCTGACTCTACAAGAGAAAATCGCTGACTATAACAAAAGTAAAAAGCGATCGCACACCTCTACAAGAGAAAATCGCTAATTCTAACAAAACTAAAAAGCGATCGCACCCCTCTAACTATAAAAGAGCGATCGCACCCCATTCCCCACTTTCCCACTGATTAACTGGGGCAAACCTTGGGTGCATTCGGATGGCTTGTCATGTAATCTTTAAGCCATTCGCACCCCCGCACTACTAAATCATCTAAATCCAAACTCCACAAAATTACAGTTTTGTCCTCACTGGCAGAGGCAAGAGTTTTGCCATCAGGACTAAAACTTAGGCTGTTAACCTCAGAATTATGCCCGGTGAGAGTAGCAATTAGAGAACCGTCACGTCTCCAGAGTTTGATGGTTTTATCATCACTAGCAGAGGCAATAATTTGTCCATCGGGGCTAAAACTCACACTATTAACCGCATCACCATGCCCAGTCAGTGTTTTAATCAATGTGCCGTCACGTTTCCAAAGTTTGATAGTTCTGTCATCACCAGCCGAGGCAATCATTTGTCCATCAGAGCTAAAACTGACACTATTAACCGCAGAACTATGCCCAGTAAGGGTTTTAATTAGTGTGCCGTCAAGCTTCCAAAGTTTGATACTTTTGTCATCACTGGCGGCAAGAATTTGTCCATCCGGGCTAAAATGGACACTTCTCACCTCAGAGCTATGCCCAATGAGTGTGCGAATCTCTGTACCATCACGCTTCCAAAGTTTGATGGTTTGATCCTTACTGCCAGAAGCCAAAGTATTTCCATCAGGGCTAAAAGCAACGCTCGTCACCAAGTCTTTATGTCCGCGTAATGTCCGAATTTCTGTGCCGTTGCGATCCCAAAGTTTTATGGTTGTGTCAAATGTAGCTGAGGCAAGAATTTCTCCATCCGGGCTAAATGTAGAGCTATAAGCAAATGCTTTCCAACGAGTTTTGCAAGAAGCTGGATTACCCGTGCATGTGCTGCTTTGAGTATTGCCTCCGTTTTTATCGTCCTCACTCAGAACAATCAGTTCTTTTTTATTTGGTTGTAAACTTTGCCAGAACAAAAGTTTATCTTTAAAGAAAGTAACCTCTAGGGTAGCAAACGGAGTTTTTTCATTTGGTTTGAAAGCTTCGGAGTACAAGGGATTTTTATCCCCTATAACGGTCAACTCTGTTCCGTCCCACTTCACATGTGTGATGCCATGACCGGTAAGAGTTGTAATTTTTCTGCCGTCGCGTTGCCATAATTTAACACCATCCAAAGCAACAGAGGCAATTTTTCCATCTGGGCTAAAACTAACACTATTTACCGCAGTGCTGTGTCCAGTGAAAATTTTAATTTGTGTGCCCTCACTTTTCCAAAGTCTGATACTGTTGTCATCACTTCCAGAGGCAATTTTTCCATCTGGGTTAAAACTAACACTCCTGACATCACCGTTATGCCCAGTGAGGGTAGCAATCAAAGTGCCATTAAGCTGCCACAGTTTGATAGTATTGTCACTTGCAGAAGCAATAATCTTTCCATCCGGGCTAAAAGTAAGACTGTTAACTCCAGAGCTATCTTTGCTGAGAGTAGCAATGTAAGTACCATCGCGCTTCCACAGTTTGATGCGTCCGTCCGAACTTGCAGAAGCAAGGGTTTGTCCATCTGGGCTAAAACTAACTTCAGAAACCTCAGAATTGCTACTGAGAGTTTTAATCAGTGTGCCGTCTCGCTTCCAGAGCTTGATGGTTTTGTCAGAACTTGCAGAGGCAAGAATTTGTCCATCTGGGCTAAATCTAACGCTATTAACTCCAGAGCTATGCCCGGTGAGAGTTTTAATCAGTGTACCGTCTCGCTTCCAAAGTTTGATGCTTTTATCATCACTTGCAGAAGCAAGAATTTGTCCATCGCGGCTAAATGTAGCGCTATTAACTCCCAGACTATGCCCGGTGAGAGTTTTAATCAGTGTACCGTCTCGCTTCCAAAGTTTGATGCTTTTATCATTACTTGCAGAAGCAAGAATTTCTCCATCGGGGCTAAAACTGACACTATTAACTTGCTGACTATGCCCGGTGAGAGTTTTAATCAGTGTACCGTCTCGCTTCCAAAGTTTGATGGTATTGTCAGAACTTGCAGAAGCAAGAATTTGTCCATCCGGGCTAAAACTGACACTCGTAACTGAGTTTTCGTGACCATCCAAGCGATTTTCTTCGCGAAAGTTAGTAAGAATCTTCAGTAAAGTAAACAAAGGACTGTAGGCAGGGTATTTTGTCAGCGGCTCATCCTTGACTATATTTTTCAGTTCCCGACCAGCCTGCACTGCCCAGAGAAGACCTTCAATTTGCCTAGCTTCAGAAAACTGTAGAAAAGCATTAGTTCCATCCTGTTCCAATCGTGCAGCTTTGAGTGCCATCTTACGCGCTGTTTCTGCTTGTTGAGCAAATATTGCCAATACCACGGCTGCCAACAAAGTCACCCCTAACACCATAGAACCTATGCGAATCCGCTGATTAGCTTTGCGATTCGCTTCTGCTAAAATCTGCTTTGCTTGTTCTTCGGCTTCCAGTCGCTTCTGAACATCCCGCTGATCTAAATTCTGGCTAGCAGCAAAAAACTGATAGTCCAAATCACCCAAGCTTTTACCCGCAGCCCAACTTTGAGCATCCTGCAAAGCTTGTCCCCGCAACAAGCGCGACTCATCTTGATACTCAGAAGCAACCCAAGCACTCAACGTATCAGAGTAGGGACGCAGCTTTGCCAGTATTTTTTCACACCATTCTTGTTTAAATACCTCGGCGTAAATGCGATTATAAATTCGCAACTTCCCATCCCGTTTTACTACCAACCCTGTCAGCCGCAGTTCTGTTTGTTCGGGACTGTCATCAGTTGCGATCCCCCCAAACCCTCTTTGGGAAGGGGGGCTAAGAGAAGAGGTCACAATTTGCTGACACAGCCCCACTAAGCGCCCAGTTCGCTGTTCGCCACTGTGCATAATTCTGTCGCGGATGGTTCTCAGATGTTCTGGTTCATCCTGCGCTTCCCAATTTACGATAATACGCTCTCTCACCACGCACTCGACAAAAGCTTGGGGATTGGGTATTGGGGATATAGAGTCTACCGCGATACAGGGAAGTGGTGACACAGAACTTTTTTGTACGTTTTTGTCAAGTAACTTCTGCGCTGCTTGCAGTACTAATTTACAAACCTTCTGCGTTAAAAACGGCTGTCCCCCCGTCCAGTCAAGCACTGCTTTCATCACCGTTTGCGGTTCACCCAGCAGCGCGAGTCCCTGTGCTAAAGGTTGCGCTTCCTCAAGCTGAAACCCAGTTAAATCAATTGCCCGACCAATATTAAAAGGTGTCCGGCGCTTATCTTGAATCAAATCGGAAGGAGTAGAAACGCCCAATAAAGCAAAAGTAAGGCGGTTGTAAGCGCTCTTTTCTGCGCGACGGTTATAACAATCGCGGATGATGGCAAAAAAATCATCAGTCTTAAACGGAACGCTGAGGATACTGTCAATTTCATCAATAAAAATGACAATATTCTCCGTAATTGTGTTGAGCAAAACCGTCTCAATAAACTTGCCCAAACGCTGTACAGGTGGCAGCAAGTCGTTCTGAGTCCACCACTCGTCTAAATCAAAGCTTGTATAAATATAAAAACTGCCAACTATACTATCAATCACCCCCGCATACCATTGCTCTGGGGTAATATCAGATGTGCCAATAGATGTAATATCAATCACCGCACAGGCAAACCCTTCATCCTGCAACCGCTGCATTGTCTGCACCCGCAAGCTAGATTTACCCATCTGGCGCGAGTTGAGAACGTAACAAAAATCACCCGCCTTCAAACCTTCGTAAAGGTCTTGGTCAGCTTGGCGTTTGACATAGGTTTGGGCATCAGTCGGGAGACTGCCCCCAACTTGATATTCGTAGGCAGCGATCGCTTGAGGGTTTACCATTTATTCAATGACATTGCGAGCAAGACGCTTCAACGATTTAACAACGGTATGTAAATCATCGCCACGATTTAGCGATAATGTGTAAGATAAAGCATATCTGGGTATACCTTGTTTGATTAACTTAATAAATTGAAACTCCCGACCATTGGTGACAAAACCAAATGCAGGTTTTTCCGAGTCAGGATTACCCAACATATAAGTTAATGCTTGGGGAATTGCTATCTCTAAAGAGTAATCAGCCCGTTTTGCCTCAACTACAAGCACCCAGAATAAAGGTTGGAAAACCAGGATGTCGATGCGTCCTCGAATAATCGTGCCTTCGTCTTCGGAAACGATTTCAACTTCTTCCTCCGAGGCAATGTAGAAAGGTGGTTGATAGAAACCAGCCAGACGCAATAATGGGGATAATACCACCATCTTGACTACAGGTTCTAAAATTTGATATTGAGATAGATGGAGATATTCGGCTTTGACTTGGTTGAGAGATTGCTTTTCTAAGTCATTCAACTCTGGTAAATCGTGCTGCCACTCTGGGAAAAACTGCTCGTCATCTGAACGTTGTAAACTAAATTGATCGATAAGCTGGGTAATGGTGATATCTTTTGCCTGAATAACTTGAACCATGTGTTTGTGGCTTTTATTTTAAGTAATATCATGTCCTCAGTTGGCAGACATATTGTAGAGACGTTCCATCGGAACGTCTCTACGAGGGTTGGTGTGTTAATTTTTAATTCCCAAGCGATCGCCAAAATATTCACAATACAATTCACACAATGGCATCACTTCATTACCCTGAAATTTCACTAACCCCATACTGCGAAGTTTAAACGCTTCTGCTGTCCCCACATCTACAGGACAATCTACCGACAGCACTCGCTTGAATGCGGCTAGTAATTGAGCATTTTCCTGCAAATTCAACAAATGACGGCGCAAATGGTCGCTGTAAGGTCCTTCCTCTGTGGGAGCGATTTGCTGAAGTTTTTCTAACGTCATCCTGTCCCGTGCAATTTGATACAAAGCTACCCGCGTTAAGTAAGGATGACCACCTACAAGCGTCATCAATTGCTCAACTTGTTCTCCAGTCCAATTAAGTCCATGTCGTTGCACTAAGTCTTGCACCTGTGCCTGATTCAAGTCTGGCAATTCAATCGCCAATCCGACATTAAAGGGCGATTGATTGATATTTAGGGGGATGTAAACTTCTTGAGAATGGACAATTATTAACCTGAGCTTTTTCCAGACAGGATCGTTTTTTGCCCGTTCATGCCAAGCTCGTAATAGCCCAAAAAAATCATTAGCGATCGCCGGATGCTTAAACACCTCATCAACTTCATCCAAACCCAAAGCTACGGGAGTGTCAATAGAAGGTAATAAATACCTCTGAAAGTAATTTGTACATTTATTTTTACTACCCAAAACGCCTTTCCAATGTTCCTCCAGCTTCTCTGGTAATGAGAGTGCATCGGTAATACTCGCAGCAAACCATTGTAAAAATAGATCCAAATCGCCGAGCAATTCTCCATCCACTGACTGAAAGTTCACAAAAGCAGTTTTATAGCTTTGTTTGCTTGCGTAGTCGAGGATTCGCGTCATTAACGAACTTTTGCCCATCTGTCGGGGTGCTTTAACGCGAATCAGCGCACCCGGTTTGATGCTAGCTTCATAACAATCTGTTTCAATCGGCGGGCGATCAATATAATAGGCAGAATCTAAAGGTATTTGCCCTTCTGGTTGTTCTAAAAAAGATGCCGACTTATATATAATCTCTTCTGGCTTAGGCTTTGGCACTCGAACAGCTTCCCGATTTGAGGGTGATTCCACCTCATCTTGGTTCGGCTGTTGCTGTGGAGTAATTTTTCGATTGTTTTTGCTTTTGAGTACTGGGGTAGAAGATTCGGGAATGCCTTCTAAATCAATGTTCAGACAACCAAATTTATAAGCATCTTCATAGGATCTATCAGCACCAAGGGCATCATAAAACCCCACAGCAAATTCAATTGCAGCGCGATCGCCTATTGCTCGATTCATGCCAATCACGCAATCAACGTGTTGGTAAATCGCTTGAGCTTGCGCCTCACTATAGCAAGCATTTAACAAGACACATTCTATACTGTCAAATAACTCAAATAGCCCCGCTAGTGTCTGAGTTTTTACCAGCTGCATTTGTCCTGAGTTATTTTCCAAAGCTAAACCTTGACTTCCCGCTCCATGTCCGCTAAAATGGACAATCTCAGGTTTGTGATCCAATAAAGCACGTCGCAAATCGTTAGAACGCACTGCCCATTTGCTGATGATTTGAAATCGATCTCGGCTTCTGGAGCGTTCCAACCCTGCCTCAATTTCTCGTACTTCCTCATCCAGACGCAGCTGATTTGTATTCGTGGGATTTGCTGACAAAATCAGAATTTTCTTCACGACGCTATCATCTCTTGGGGCTTATTACCTAGATGCAGTTTACTACACCCTACTTGGGATGAATTACTGATAGCACATTACTTAAATTTTAAAAGTTGATAAGATTAAGCTTTTATTTTCAAGAAATCTACTGTAGAAGTAATTTAACTATTAGTATAAATAATGTTGTTCGTAGTGAGCCATTTATCGCTCAACTTCAACAGCTTTTATCCGCTGACCCTTCTCTTCGAGACGCTGCGCGAACGGGTTCGCCAGTCGCTCATGGGGGACACCACGGCAGGTGCTTCAACGGAGGGAACCTCCGCAACGCACTGCCTCCCCTTGGCGCTAGCCTCTCCCTTTGGGAGAAGACCGCGCTGGCTCACTACGAACTTTCATAAATCCTCAAAACTAATGCGATCGCCCACTACTAAAGCTGAAGAAGCCACTCGACAATTTGCGGATTTACCAAATCTGGCACTTCATCGTGGGGACAATGACCGGCGTTAGGAATGGGAACGATTTTGATTTCTTTGCCATTCTTACGTGCCTCCTCATAAATCTTTGCTCCGGTGATTGGTGTCCAAGGATCGTCTGCACCCCAAATTACCAACAAGGGACGCTTGACTTTGGGCAAGAGTTCCGCTGGAGATGGACCTGGAGGTGCTGTGAGGATAGAAGCGAAAACTTGCTGCGCTCCCGGATCGCAAGAGGGAGCGTAAAGTAAATCGACTAATTCATCAGTCACGGCTTGGCGATCGCGATAAACTTGATATAATGTCCGGCGAATTTGCTCCTTTTGACGGATGCGATTAAAAACAAATTTGCCTGAAATTGGATGACCCACTAATCTGTTAAACGTTGACATGACAATGCGTAAGGGTGGGTTCAATTCATGAGGACGATGACTCAAACCACCCGCAGAATTAATCAAAACACCACCAGCAGCAATTTCTGGATGTTCCGCTACCACCATCAAGCTTAAAAGTGCGCCGATAGAGTTACCGATAAATACCGCAGGTTCGCTAATATGCGCTGTGCAAAAATCTTTAAGTAATTCCACCCATACTTCTAAGGTGTAATTCAACGGGGGCTTATCAGAACCACCAAAACCCAACAAATCAATGGCAAATACTTGATAGCCTGCTGCTGCTAAAACCGGGATATTTTTCCGCCAATGTCCAATTGAAGCACCAAAGCCATGAATCAGTACTAAAGGATGCCCTGTACCCATGACGGTATACTGAATTTTGTAGTCCTTCCAAGTCCAGAAGAGTTTTTCAAAGGTGGCTGTTGTTGCCTGGTTAGTTACAGTCATTATTAAGATTTATAAAGTGTTTCTTAAATTAATAGTAATATTCTCTGACGTATATGGGTTAACTACAAAATGCTATTTTTGAATTAATTCCAATTGAGTTGAGATATTTGCTCTATGACTGTTTCTGCCAACCAACTCAAGACAGAGATTACCTACTCTATCTACCCCATCTCTGACGGTAAACCGCTCACTACGAATGTTAAGTTTCCTAAAGTATTTGTTTAAATGTTAGTTTCTCACCTGCCACGGGATTAATAGCTGAGGGAAGATTTCTTCCCATTAAACTTTTACCCGGTTGGTGGGGTTGTGAGATGACAAACTTTAATCATAGTTACTTAACTCATTTTGGCAAAGTTTTTTTTGCAGCTGCTTACGTGGCAATAACTTCGCCAATGGCTTATGCTGCTTCAGGGTTCTCTACCACCACCGAACAAACACTGAATAATTCCCCAAGTCAACAACTTGTGGCTGATGAGTCCGGTGGTGACGATGACGACGACGATGACGATGATGACAGTGATGCCAAACAGGTTCAGGCATTGCCAGAAACTGTCAAAGCAGCGGTTTTACAAGATATATCCCAGCGTGCAAAAGTAGAAATGTCTGCCTTGCGCGTTGTTAAGGCACAAAAGCAAAGTTGGTCAGATGGCTGTTTGGGTTTAGAATCAGATGCAATTTGCACTTCTTCTATAGTTCCTGGTTGGCAAGTAGTTGTTGCCAATGAACAGCAAATGTGGGTGTATCGCACTGACGAATCGGGAAAAGTCGCCAAGCTGGATCAAGGATCAACTCAAGCTGTGACTGCAACGATGATGCGACGGACTTCTACCAGTGCCCAAACTAGCAGTCGCACTACGATTCAACGACGCACTCAAACTATGATTGTACGACGCAGTACTCAAGTAAGTGCTGCTAGTGTTTCTTCTGTGAAAGCGAAAACAAAAGGTTTTAGCCTTGCGATTTGGCAACCATCTGGTAACTTTTCGGAAGTAATTACTCGCATATCCATCAAGCCTAAACGTGGCAAAGGTTATTTGAAAGAGCGATTTTTGGGTGATTACAAATGCAAGATTAAACAAAAAACGAAATTTGTTAATGGATTCAAAGCAGGCGATCGCATTGTTATACGCTTGTACGATACCCAAAACCGCTTTATTGGCTACAGCGAATTTGAAGCAATATCTGCAAACACAACGGTTAACCTGATTTTGTCGTCAAATCCAACAGAATACAAAGTCGTTCGCACTGTCTATGGTGTTGATGCAGACATGAACGGCATGATTGACGCGGGTACTACTACTTACGATTATTTCACCCAAGTGAATAATCAAAGTGTCAGCTTCCTCAGCAGTTCTCGAACAATCAAAGTGAGCCAATTTCAAGCACAAGGTTTATCGATTGCAGCAAATAGCGTTTATCCCGCTTCCTTTACCAAAGGTGAATTTGCTGTCGTGCGTCAGTCAATGAGTGCCTTTAGTTCCAGTTTAGCAGCGGCTTTAAAAGCTGCTCCTGGCAGTTTGGTACAGGTGAATGATGTTAGCGATAACTCTAACTTTGACCTCGCGCAAATGATGATGGAATATCGAGAAGTAGGTGTAGCTAACGGCATCCAAGTCAAGTTTTCTGACGTACCGACAAATTATTGGGCAAAAGATTTTATTGCTGAGTTAGCAGCGATGGAAGTTCTCGAAGGTTTTCCTGATGGAACTTTCCGTCCAGATGAACAAGTGACTCGCGCTCAATTTGCAGCGATGATTAGTCAAGCTTTTGAAAAGGTAAAAATCCGCAATGCCATCAAATTTAATGATGTTTCTAGTAAATATTGGGCTTACAATGCCATCCGCGAAGCTTATGCAACTGGCTTTTTAGGGTCTTCTGGCAATCAGTTTAACCCTACCGCTAACCTTTCTCGCCTGGAAATTTTGCTTTCAATTGCACGCGGACTCAACTATACTTTCAGTGGTTCCACGGAGACAATATTAGCAGCTTACACCGATGCTAGCAGCATTCGTAGTGATGTTAAGAATGCGATCGCTGCACTAACCCAACGAGGTATTGTAGTCAATTATCCAAATATCGAGTCTATCAATGCTGAAAAGGTAGCAACGAGAGCAGAAGTCTCTGCATTGCTATATAAAGCATTAGTTAGCACTGGCGATGTTGCAGATATATCCTCACAGTATGCCGTAGGACAAAAAGAACAAGCGCTTGAGCAGCGTTCCGCAGTTGAGGCACAAGGCAAAAAGCCTCGTCAACATTGTAACCAAGGAATCGGTAATGGTGCTGAGGGCTGCGATCCAGGTAATTCTCATCCGCATGGTGGTAGCAACGACGAAGGGGGACGAACTCCAGGCGGTAAAAAGTAATACGACTCGTTTGTCGTAGAGGCTGACAAGACAAAGACAAAAGGTAAAGGGTAAAATTTACTCTTTACCTTTTTCTTTTATAGGTTTTATATCATATCATGCAATAAAGACGTTCCACCGGAACGTCTCTACAATACAATACAATATGCGTAATTTGCCGGAGATGATATTATTCTGGTGTTAGCACTCCGTTACCATTTTTTGTTTGATTAGCTTGTGTATAAACTTCTCTAATCGGAAAGGGAATTTTAATTTGTTCTTCCTGATACCTCTTATGCAATTGCTTAATAAATTTGTGTTTAGCAATGCGTTGGTCAAAGAATTCGTTCACCCGCATAAATACCGTAAAATCAATACTAGAATCTCCAAAAGTATGAAATCTGATAAACGGTTCATTTTCTATTAATTCGGGTGAAACTTCTTGCATTACTTTTTTTGCAACCTCTACAGTTACTCTTTCAACTTGCTCAAGGTCGCTGTCGTAATCTACACCTACATTAATCGTTAATGTAATTTCCTTAACTGGTAAATGGTAATTAGTAAAAATCGCCGAGGCAAGTTTAGAATTAGGGACAATTATCACATTATTGGAAAGCTCTTTTATCGTCGTATTTCGCCATGTAATATCTGTAATATATCCCTCGTGTTTGTCTTCTAATTTTACATAATCTCCAGTTCTAACTTGCTTGGAAATAATTAAATAAACACCAGAAAATAAATTTGCAAGTGTATCTTGAAGTGCCAAACCAACTGCTAAACCACCAATTCCTAAAGTGGTAAGTATCGGTGTAATTTGAACGCCAATCGTTTGTAAGATGATTAATGTTCCTAAAATTAAAATGGTAGTTGTGGCTAGGTTAGAAAGTAGTGATGCAGAAACTCCTTGTGTTTTCCGACTATATAATCTAACAAAACCAGCAATCAGTCGGGCAATAACTAAGGTAATTGAATACAAAAAAACAATTGTCAGGATTGTTTGTAATACTTCGGCAATATCTGGTATCAAGCTTCGATAAGCACGAATTGCCCCATAAAATCCACCTAGCACAAACCACGTAAAGGTGATGCGCTGTAAGGAGCGAAATAAAATTTCACTACCTGGTAACCGTTGGCGAAAGACAAATGTTTTCAATTTACTAAAAACGATTTTTTCAGCAATTATTCCAGCTAGTAAGCCAGCTAAAATAAATCCCAGCGGTAGAATCCATTGCATCAACATAAGCAAATCCAAATTTCAAGAAGATTATCAATTGTGTTTATTTAAATTTTAAATTTGTGAATTTCAATTCAATGCCTCCGTAATTGTGACGTTATAACCAATTTTATCGACTCCAAAATACACTTAGGTTTATTTGCTACTTGACTGTGTTCGGTTACAGTTTAAATTATACTTGGCTGAGTCAAAGAGCAACTATCACAGTTTGGGTAGTTGGCATTATTGGCGGTTAAAACTGAAAATTAATTATATGGACTTGCCAATTATTTATCACCCAGATTACGTTGCACCACTGCCTGAAGGACATCGCTTTCCGATGTTAAAGTTTCGACAATTATACGAATTGTTGTTGGCTGACGGTGTGGCACAATTACAACAATTCCACACCCCTGAATCTCCGCACCTTGAGTTGATAGAGTTAGTTCACACCTGTGAATACGTTCAAGCTTACTGTAACGGAACGCTAGACCCAAAAGCACAACGGCGCATTGGTTTACCTTGGAGTCCGGCGCTAGTAAATCGTACTTGTGTGGCGGTAGGTGGTACGATACTTACGGCTAAACTCGCACTAACTCACGGTTTGGCGTGCAATACTGCTGGTGGTACTCATCACGCTTTTCCCAGTTATGGATCTGGTTTTTGTATTTTCAATGATTTAGCGATCGCCTGTCGCGTCCTCCAGAAACTCAACCTCGCGAAAAAAATCTTGATTGTCGATTTAGATGTCCATCAAGGTGACGGCACCGCTTTTATCTTTCAAGACGACGACAGTGTTTTTACTTTCTCGATGCACTGTGAAGTCAATTTTCCCGGTACTAAGCAAACAAGCGATCTCGATGTTCCCTTACCAACAGGAATGGAAGATGATGCTTATTTGCAAACCTTGGCAAATTACGTACCAGATTTATTGTCAGATGTCAAGCCAGATTTGATTTTATACGATGCTGGTGTCGATCCGCATGTAGGCGATCGCTTGGGAAAGTTAGCTTTAACTGATACGGGCATTTTCCGCCGGGAAATGCAGGTTTTAAGTACTTGTGTAGCTGCTGGTTATCCCGTAGCCTGCGTTATCGGTGGTGGTTATGCGGATGATATGAAGTCGCTGGTGTGGCGTCATTCTTTAGTGCATCGCGCTGCTGGTCAGGTTTATCGGCAGTATCGACTTTAGGGGATTTTAAGTAAGTTTCCGTGTCGGCATTTGGGAACACTATAACTGAACACTTTATTGGGTTGGTCAACTTACCCAACCTTAGAAGATTCAGGAGCATTCATGCCAAATTTCCCAGAAGATTGGGGTTATCTGTTTATAGGAGCACAGCAAGCGATCGTTAATAAGGTTTAACGGCAGTGCCGCAAATAGGGCAGGTTTGTGCAGTCATTTTTTCGATGTATGGGTTGCGATGCCTGCGGCGGGCTGCGCCTACGCGTTTTAGCATCCCCGTTTAACTCAATTTTTAACGCCGGACTCACATAGTCGGTGCGATCGCCTTTTAATAAGGAGAGCTGGGAGCGGTGGGGGCAGCCTTTTGGGAAAGATTAATCAAAGGATGCGCGAGCCTCTTAAATTTTTAGCTTGTGTTTGATTCTCGGCAATTATTTGTCGCAACTGCTGCAAGTCATTTGTAGCCCAACAATAATGTTAAACTGTTGTTTATGAAATTATTATTTGTTTGCAGCCAAAACCGATTACGCAGCCCTACAGCCGAAGTAGTATTTTCAAAGCACGAGAAGTTAGAGGTAGATTCAGCAGGACTAGACTCACCAAGCAGAGATACCGTTATGTAGGGAAGCAATTGCGCTCGTCTGACATTGTTTTTGTAATCGAGGAGTCCCATCGAAAAAACCGTGCGAAAGCAGTTTCAACCTTGGTTTAAAAACAAACTCCTCTATTTGCTTGGATATTTTTGATGAGTATGAGTATATGAAACCAGCTTTGGTAGAGTTGCTGAAGAAAAAAAGTGCTACCACTGTTAGGAACCTTTTAGAAGAACCACTGTAGGTAATCCTCAAAATAAATTAGTCTTCTATGAGCAAAAGTTTATCCTTTCAAAACAAAGTGCCAATCCCTAATTCATATTGGGTACTCCCAAAACAATTTCTGGCAGGAGAGCATCCAATGTTGCTGATTGATCTGCCGCTTCATCAACGAATCCAAGCTTTTTTCGATACAGGCATCAGTCTCTTCATTAATTTAATTGGAGAAGAGGAGGAGAATGACGAATTAGGGGATTACCTACCTCTATTACAATCAAAAGCGGCAGATCGTTCCCCTCATATTGAACGCCGAAGATTTCCCATACCCGATATGCAAATTCCTGACAAGGACGTTATGGTGGACATTTTGAATACGGTTGATAGGGCACTCAATGCTGGACAGAAAATTTATGTGCATTGTTGGGGAGGAATTGGTCGAACAGGAATAGTTGTTGGCTGTTACCTAGTACGGCATGGAATGATCGCAAAGACTGCTCTTGAAGAGATTGCACGATTGCGAGAACATACGCGAGATTATTGTTATCCTTCACCGACCCAAAGAAGTCAGCAGCAAATGATATTGAACTGGCGCACTGGTCAGTGAACTAGTTGAAACCTACCTGTTTATTAATTGGCATTTGACGAACGTAGCAAAGTTAAGCGATAAGCGCGATCGCGCCAAGTGCGAGTTCATACCGTACCCTATTAGGAAACCATTCGCCCAGTGCCTTTCAACACGCGAAAACTGGGAGCGGTGGGGACAACCGTTTGGGTAGTGGCTGGTAGCATTTTTATCCGTGAGTCCGGCGTATGGTTTTCTTTTGTGGTTGCAGTACTTGTGGGATTGGTGGAATGCGATCGCAGCGTTGATGCATGTGATGGTAAAAGAATTATGAATACAGGAATTGTGGGCGTGTGGAGCGCCGAAGCTTTATTCAAGATGGGCGGTCAGTCAGATGAAATCTTGGTATTTAATCACGATGGAACTGGCTGGCTCGAATGCATCAATTATTATGAATGGTCAGCAGATTTCTTTGAGTGGGAACCATCGTCGCCAGGTTGGATATTTCTTACTTGGACTACACGTATCGAGCCGCACAAATATACACGCAAAATTATCGAATCACGGTCTGTTTTCACAATAGAACATACAGCATCTGAAATAAGAGAAGAACGTGCGCCTTCAGGGTTAGAGATGAAAATACTGTACATTCAAATTTTTGATGCCGAGCATGAAGTTTATGGATTAGTTAGCAACGATACGAAAACGCGCACATTTCCGACAGGACAGACAATATAAATGTCCTGACAAACCGCCGAATAAAGCGCTGCACCCGACCGTTTACATATTTAAGATTCCTAGGAGATTGAATGTGCGATCGCGCCGACTGCCACAAGAAATATCAGCGTACTGGTATTGAGGTGATTTGAGAAATAACCGCAGTAAGGGGAACAGCAAGCACTGCTTCTAGGACTTACATACAAGCGAGCGATCGCCCTTGTGCGTTAATTATGATTGGAAACGCGATCGCACTTCTAGACTCTTTTTGGGTTACTACTTTTACTGCTGATACCAAAAATTGGTAGAGTTATTAAAACTCTCCAACTGCTGAGTCTATATTGTAGGAAAATGCCTATTTATAGAGAGCGTTACGCCGATGATTGGGATGAAATAGCACTTGCCATTAAAGCGGCAGCACATTGGCGCTGTCGGCACTGCAATCAGCAATGTTTGCGCCCAGGTGAAAAGTCAAAGGAACTGACACGCTCTGAGTGGACTGTACTGACGCTCTCGGTACACCATGCTAATTTTACACCCGAAGATAATCGACCAGAGAACCTAATTCCGCTGTGTTCCCCATGCCACCTTGCGTTGCACAGTCGGGCGCGAGGAAGAACAAATACTTCACCTGGGCAGTTGGAGTTAGCACTTTGGACAAATTAAAGGTTGGGGTGTGGGGGGCGATACCGAACGCGAGTGCGTCCGAAGAGCCGAAGGCGCGCCGGAGGCGATCGCATATCATGCGCTTCAACTGTAGTCAACGCTCTTATTTTTAGCTTTACTTTGTTACTTGTAACACTGCAACCAACTCATTCAACTTACAAAATTGAAAGCAGAAAGCCCATCGGCTTTTAGCCGTGGGATGAATGCGTAGCGCCTTTAGGCGCAATCTAGTTTTTAACGTGTTTTTTGGTTAGCGAT
>NZ_JBPAOH010000171.1:0-15920 GCF_050875635.1 Tolypothrix sp. VBCCA 56010 | reverse complement strand
GGGAGAGGGGGGGATGGGGAGAGGGGGGGAGGGGGGGACGACTTGGGGAGTATTATTCAAAAATTCTCCTTGTCTCCTTGTCTCCCTGTCTCCCTGTCCCCCTTGTCCCTCCATCCCCATGTCTCCTAATGGGGTTTGTCGGAGTCTGGTATCAATTTCCCAGTAATGTTGGGCGGTTTCCAGTAATTCCCGCAGTGCGGCTAATTGCTCGTAGGGAAGGTTGCTACCATTCCACAAAAAGCGTTGAATTGCTCTATCTAATAAGGAAATCGGACTGGGGATAAGTCGTAATTCTTGTTGCGATCGCTGTTGTTCTATCCACTCTAATATCTCAGTATACGCTTTTGTCGCTGCATAGCCGATTCTATCCCAGCGATCGAAGGCGGTAACAGCAAGCAAATTCGGGCGATCGAGATGCGGCACAAAGCAGTAATCTGCTATTAATCCCGCTCTTACTGGGTCAATATAATGACTAGCAGACAAAGAAGGAAATAATTCATCTTCCCTTTCTCCTTGTCTCCTTGTCTCCCCCTCTCCTTGTCTCCCCCTCTCCCCCTCTCCCCCTTCGCTATATCCTTTACTCAAAACAACCAGCATCTCCGCTACGGCGTCTCGGTCTACCAAGCGTCCCAAATCAGGATAAACTAGTGCCATGAGTGTAAGTAAGGCACGGATGACCGGTGAAGCAATCAAGGGGCGTTGGTCGTTAAGCGATTCTAAGAATATTCCTTGTTTGCTGAGGATTTCTACTAGGGTATAACGAGCGATCGCATCTAAACCAGGTGCAATTATTGCAACTTGATCCGCTTCGACTTCTTTTGATTTGATTGCTTTGACAATTTCTTCTGCTGTTAGCCGCAACAGTTGGGCGCGGGAAGTTGTTTGAATCGATCGCACTACTTCTGGTAAACTGGAAAGCATGATCGATTGAGTGACTAATTCCACCATCGGCGCGGAAAGCGTATCTGCAAGGCTGTTTTCTGCTGGTTGATTTAAAATTTCTACTCGACAACGCCTTGCTAACTCTTCTAAATATTTCGGATCTGCTCCCAATCCCCAACGCACTGCACCATCAGGATTGTAAGTAAAAGCTCCTACAGCACCTTGATCTAACAAAAAGTCAAACAAACGACGTGCTACACCTGGATACTCATCTACGTCATCTGCCAATACTGCCTGATAACGTTTTATTAAGCGCTGTTGATAAAGGCGATCGCTTAACAAATGTTGACACCAAAGTTCGGTGATAATTCCATAAGTCAACAATCCCCTTTCCAAACACCAGTTACGCCAATCTAAAAGCAAAGTGCCTAACAATTGCGGATCTAAATTTACCGTATTTTCTTGCGGTAATATAGCTTTTGTCAAAATTTGGCTAATATCTTCGCACGCTACGCCACTATAAGCCGCTAATTGCAATAAGTCGAGGATGCGACGCACACCGCGATACTCCGAACCTCCCAAAGCTTGAAGAAAGTCTTCATCCAAGCGCGATCGCCAAAGTAAGGTTGCCAATTCTTGCTCAGTCTCTGGACGTAATCTTACCGGAAATTGAGCCTTTAAGTGTAAAGATTGAATTAATAGGGGCCAAAATAAAATAATCTCATCCTGAAAAAAACCCAAGATCGTCTTCGCACGAACTGGATATTTTCCCTGAGTTGATGTAACAATTCTATCTGCCAACTGTCGCCGATTATCGTCATTGGCGGCAAACACTAAAACTGCTGGTTCTGTTTGCTGAAGATACGGGTGTTTTTGTCGGCGTAAATCTTTTTTCTGAGAATTTTTAGTATAAAATAATTCAGGGTTTGGATTTTCCGTTTGTACCCAACTACAGAACTGCTTCACCAAGCGAGCAGTCTTACCACTGCGGCTAGCGCCTACAATCCAAAGTGAATCAGAAACCACAAACCATCTCCGAACTTAATCTCTGATTATAGCTTATGCGTTAACTTAAGGTTAATAATCACCAAAAAGTGCTGGATGATTGCCGACGATGAAAATTTCTGTTTTTAGCCAAAAAATATACAATTTTCTGCTAGCTGCTTACCGATGGTACTTACTGACAGCAGAACGTTCTCTAGATCAAGCTTACAAAGCGGCGTTACAGATTAAGGCTATAGAAGACGAATATTTTGATGGTAAAAAAATAGACGTTAATTCATCTAAGTACACCAGTAGCATGATGGATTATTTTGAGTCAGATTTGAAAAAGCAATTAAGAATTGCTCGGATGCGGTTGACAGAGTTTAAAGGTAGCCGTTTTTTTCTCAGTGAATCCAATCAAAAAGCTGCGATTAAAGCAGGGATAGAATATGCTAATCCGGCGACAATTTTAGAAAAGCTGAGATTTATCGATCAAGTTATCGCAAAATACACCAATTTTGATTACGAAACAACTTCTTCAGATTTAGTTACCCAACCCAAGCCGGAAATTATTCCACTAGATTCAGCGATCGCACCAGACATTGCACCCGCACCATTATCAGCAAAGTTATCAAGCAAAGGCTGGGATAAAAAAGCACGAGGTAAGGCAAATTCAACCGGAATATTGCCTCGTTCGATTTTAAGTACTGTCACTCGTTTACAAGTTGAATTAGATCCTCGCTCAGAAGAAGATGTTGTTAAAAACTTTCGTCAAGCTCAAAGAAGAACAATTATATCTATCAGATTTTTTTTACTATTAATTATAATACCAATTCTGACTCATCAGCTCTCAAAAACATTAGTTGTCGGACCAATTGTTGATAGTTTTAGAAGTTCCGAGCAAACCGGAATCTTCATCAACTATGAAATGGAAGAAGAAGCACTCGAAGCACTAGAAAAATTTGAAGAGAGAACAAAGTTCGACATTCTCATCGGCAGATTAACCCCTTTATCTCCTGAGGAGATGGAAAACCACGTAAAAGAAAAAGCTACGGAGATTGCCGAAGAATTTCGTGCCGAAAGCTCGAATGCGATTAAAAATGTTTTTGCTGACCTTTGCTCGGTTGTTGCTGTTATCTGGCTATTGCTGGTGAGTAAACCCTCCATTGCCGTAATCAAAGATTTCTTCGATAATATAGTATATGGTCTGAGTGATAGTGCCAAAGCATTTATTATCATTTTGTTTACCGATATTTTTGTCGGATTTCACTCACCTCATGGATGGGAAGTGATTCTAGAGGGTGTATCGCGCCATTGGGGACTACCAGGAAATCACGATTTCATTTTCTTATTTATTGCCACATTTCCAGTAATTTTAGATACCATCTTTAAATACTGGATCTTCCGATACTTAAACCGGGTATCGCCTTCAGCAGTAGCAACCTACCGCAATATGAATGAATAGACTTCGGGCAAAAAATCGCGTATTGAGTAATTTTTACTACCATACCTAAAGTTTTGCTGATTTGCTTGCGAACAAAGCAGAAAAAAATCAGTCTTTTCTACTAATAGAGTCATAAAGCCATGATTATCAAACAAACACTTTCATTATTAGCAGTCTCTGCTTTGATGGTATTACCAGCAGGTATTGCCACAGCAGAGGACATTGACGTTCAGACCGGCAACATGAGAGTCAGAGTTAGTGAAGACGGCACTACAATAATTAACTCGACTCCCAAACAAACAATTATCGTTCCTAGTCGTCGCGTACCCACCTCAAGGATACGTGTTCTACCAAATCGTAACCAGCGTTACAGCGTTTGGAAAAATTCTCGATCGACGCCAAATATTTGTAATGGCAGAAAAATAACCCAGCAAAGCACTCAAAGCAACAGATCTGGTACTTCGGTTAACCGCACTTACAGTTCCATAACGACAACATCTTGTTAACAACTTAGTAAATGCTTGTGAAGCACTTACTAACTTACGCTATAAACACGCAACCCCTGCATCTATCCGAACAAAGGACAGGTGCAGGGGTTTTCACTTCATTATAGCGGTCAAGAGTTCTGTACAATACATTATCACAGCGAATGTAGGGACAATTCATGAATTGTCCCTACAAATACGCTCTTATTCACCATGAAAGGAGAATTGCTATATTTCTTCGCATAGCCCAAGTTAAAAAATGTAACGAATTTTTCCGGAACTTGCATAAATCTCCCAACCTCATCATATAAATACACCAAAGCTGAAAAAAGCGCGTAGGCGTAGCCCGTCGTAGACATCGCTACCCTCACTTAGAGAGATTTTTCAGCTTGGTTACATAAAAGTGATTTTTGGCAGAAACCGAAAATCAACGCTTTTTCATCTAAAAAGTGAGTTATGGGGTCAAATGAAAAACAGTAGTTTTCTAAGTAACGCGACTAGGGAATTAAAAATTTCCTTCTTATTTGACATATCCACTAGATGAAAAAGACTCTTCCATTCATCATCAGTATACCCGTGGTTCTATTAATACTTTTATTACGTATGCAAAGTTTTGGACAGCGGGAACTCAGTCCACCAGAATGTCAAGTTAAAAAGTGGGATCTACCAGTGTCGTTGAAAAGCAAAAATCAAGCATCCACAGTACTTGTTGAAAGGTCGTCGGTTGCTTGTTGTGAGGGTGATACCTCTTGTTTGGATCAAGTTTTATTTACAGGTGAAAACACCCAATTACCAGATAAAAAGATACTAATACAAGCTATCGATCGCAGTTTGGGATATTTGCAAACTAGTAATGCTGATGCTGCTTACAAAAACTATCAAGTGCCGGGAATTACACGCGATCGCGTCAGCAAAAGTCTGCAAAGATTCAAGAAACTGCTGCTTCTATCTAAATCCGCTACAGAACTTCATGCAGCTATTGAGCGCGAATTTGTTCTTTATCAGTCAATCGGTAAAGACAACAAAGGTTCCGTTTTGTTTACAGCTTACTATGAGCCACTTTATGCTGCAAGTCGCATTCCTACGGGTGAGTATCGCTATCCGATTTATAAATTGCCTGCTGATATCGAATCTTGGTCTAAACCTCATCCTACACGAGCGGAACTTGAAGGAATTGATGGTTTGCAAGCATCAAATGGTAAGTTGCGGGGTTTAGAGTTGTTTTGGTTTCGCGATCGCTTAGAACCATATATGATTCAAATCCAAGGATCTGCCAAACTTCAGCTGACCGATGGGGAGCAAACCACTGTAGGGTATGCCGGTAATACAGCTTACAACTACAAAAGCATCGGACGAGAATTAGCAAATGATGGAATATTACCCCTAGAGGGGATGACAATGCCAATTATCCTCAACTATTTTCACAAGCATCCACAAGCTTTAAATGTCTATATTCCCCGCGATCCCAGCTTTGTGTTTTTTAAAGAAAATTACGGTGCAGCAGCACAAGGTTCTATCCAAGTGGCACTTTCTCCAGAGCGTTCAATTGCTACAGACAAATCTATCATGCCTCCTGGTGCTTTAGCGTTGATTCGCGCTCCTTTTCCCTTTGTCAAGGGTAGCGGTGAAATCGAGCATCGAGTTGTCAGTCGTTACGTTCTCGATCAAGATACCGGCGGTGCGATTAAAGGTGCGGGAAGGGTGGATTATTTTTTAGGTACTGGGAAAGTGGCAGGCGATCGCGCTGGCGTAACAGTCAGTAATGGACAACTATATTATCTGCTGCTTAAGTCCAATAAATAAACTTATTTCCCTAATAAAAGCGGAACTAATATTTACAACTATTGTGATAGTGTGTCAAAAGTGATTATATTAACAATTCATCTTAGTATTATGCTAATTCTTCTTTTTTCGGAAAAATTATGCCTATTTTCACTTTGTTTATCTATGTGAATCTAAGAAAATTAAAATGAGAAAATCACAAATTTATTCATCCTCTATGTCTTTGGATATACATCTATTAGCTAGGAACTACAAAAATTATCAGTCGTCATTTCAATTTACCGTACTCAAGCTGTAATTTTTGCCATAATCGCTAAGAAAACTTGTTTTTATTTACCAAGCATCTCTTTTTTGCCAATAGGATTAAGTCAAATCAAATCAGAAATATTCTTATACAAGTATGTACATCTAAAAATTAGATATTGCCTTTTCAGTTAATGCGGTTTAATTATTGCTTCTTTTTGCTTGGCTTACGTCAGTATTTCGCAGTCATTTGTAAATTAGCAAAAATAAGTGTAAATAATACCAAAAAAATGGTATCTGCGTCTTCACACACAATTTTCAGCTCTTCTGGGGGGTTAAAGTGATCAGGATTTTAGTTGATGCTGATTTAATTTTAGAAGCTTTGATTAATCGCACCGAATTTGTCGGAAACGTCAGGGAACTATTGGATAGAGTACACCCGTCAATACAAATGTATGTAACAGATGTTGGTTGGCAGAAAATTTACGATTATGCAAGTCGTTTTCGGAGTACTAAAATAGCAGAAATAGTAGTTGATTGGTTAGAAGAGAAAATTCAGATTTGCTGTGTCGATCGGACAATTTTACAACAAGCACGCTCCTCGCCGCTTCGAGATTTTGAATCTGCTGTAGAATTAGCTTGTGCTAGTTATCAAGAATTAGATGCGATCGTTACCCATAAACATGATGATTTTGCCGATGCTTCTAACAAGTTTTGGATTTGGTCAGTGGCAGACTTGCGCTTGCGGGCAAATCTAGAAAATCAGTTACAAGCAACTAGAACTACTTAATCATAGGCTTGATTTATGCAATTCCGGTCAGATAACGTTGATAAGCTCGTAGTGAGGACTTACAGCGGTTTTCAGATGAATAGACCACAGTGAGCAAACCAACCCCAAGCATCATCGGCGGAGATTTGCTCACTAACAAGTTGTATATCCTGTTACTTGCGCCACCTCTTGAGGTGTTTTTCCCGTCGCTAATAACCAAATTATTTGGTAATGGCTGCGTTTTATTGCTTCTGTTGCCTGACGATAATGAATCAACAGTTTTTCCGTACTTAAGTGGTTTGCGATACGCCAACAATGTGAGAGAAAAGAGTTTCCATTCGGGAGGAGTCGAATTCTAAAAGGGAGTCAGAATCAAAAAGGTTCATAATCCCATCAATGACTTCTTCAACTAATTGATTTTCTACTGTAGATCCGAGATTTTGCCATTGCTGGGCGCTAATTTGTCTTGGGTTCCGCCAATTTCTCATCATATTTCTCACTTCTGGAACAATTACTCCAACTCTCTTCTTTCTTAAAACAATCGGGAGATGCCCTTCCGGTGCTGATAATATGTCAAAACATACGTCAGAGTACTTGTACCACCCTCCAAACAACCACCACCCTTCGTATCCCCATCCGACGAGTTCGCCAAACTGTTTGGGGTTTTTACTAACGCTTTCCCAGATGCGCTTTTGCGCACTAAAGCCAAAGTGCCCATCGCTGTGTTCTATCCAAAGTTGGTCAATCTTGTTTAAGATTGGTGAGGGAAAGTTTTCGATAGATGGATAATCTAGCCAGCCTTCTCTTCTTCTACCAGTTGCTTTAAGCATGATAGTTAAAGTTTCTTTATCTGCTTCTTTCCATTTCTGTTTTGCTAGCGAGGTCTGGAGTTGGGTGTAGTCTACATTGTGATTGAGAAAATTATTAGAGTCATTTCCCTGCCACGGCTCTCCTGTTATAGCTACAACTAGTTTTCTTATTGAAAAGTCAGGTTTACGCAAATCAACCGTTTGATAATCAAATAACCACCCTTGCGGTGAATTGTGGTACGCTTCCTGAATCTTTCGTAATTCTGGTCGGCAGTTTTTTAGTATTACCAATCCTACGCGAAGCTGGGGTAGTTCCTCCTCTTTACGCCGAGAGATTTCGTCGTAAATGGTTCTTATTTCATCCTTTTGCCACTCTCCAAATCCTGAGGAACCAAGGAATACAGCAATAGCATCCATCTTAATAATATTCTGTGTTATATATTTCTTCCAATCCTCAAACCCCTGGATATGCTTCTCATCCATCCAAGTTTCAAGTCCTTGTTGGCGTAGCTTCTTTTCAATATCTTTTACCACTGGCTTGTCTTTACTGTTATGACAAATAAACACCTTAGACCCGGACATAATTATACCTCAGCTTTTCTTTACTACTTGTTTACACCTACAATAATTGCTAACGCATTGGCATACTTTTCCAAATCTCTTCTTAGCGATTCCAACTCAGCACGCAACTTTGATTCTTCAGACCAATTACGCTCATGCTCTTTTGGACTCAGGTGAGGTGGGCGCTGGGCTTCCCAAGTTTGTAACAGTGGATGCCACTTAGCAAGGAAGGGACGCAGACCATTATTCAGGACTGCGATCGCAATCCCGCCTACTGACTCACGAGATGCACCCACATTTGGACCGGCTTCTTTGAGGACTTGGCGTGTGATCCCAAACAAGCTATACAAAGAGTTCAAAGCCTCACGTACAAGTCCGGTGTCAACCTCCAAAGGTTGCACAGCAATGCGTGTTACCAGTTCAACATAAAGTGACCATGCTGCCTTACGTTCTGCGGGGTCTGTTTCCCACTCAGCAGAACCAATCCCAAAAGGAAGACTTACTGATACTTTCTTTAAAAAAGCAGAATCTTCTCTAAGTCCTAAAAACTCTTTTAACCAAGACCACATAATGATTTACCAAAATTCTGTTTGACTAACCCAATTCTTCGAGAATTAACTACACACATTGGACTTGGATCTTAATTACGTTTACTCGAATCCTGACTCACTAAAGCTGTTTCATTAGTTTCTAGCCATTGCTCAACTAGCTCAGTTATCACTTGGCTCATCTTCAACCCATGAATAGCACAGGCTGCGTGAAATCTCTTTTTTATGTCGTCTGCGATACTAATATGCATAACTAGTACAGATATAGCTGCTTTTAAACAGTATCTATAACAAATCTACAAATGAACAATATCAGTAGATCACAAAGTTTTGAAAACTGACGTAATAATTAAGGTTTCAGGCATCGTAAATCAGGGGGAGACTGCGTTCGTTTACATCAGTTGAGTACGGAGCCGGCATAACTATGAGTATTTTTGCTGCCTCTCCAGTTTACTAAATTTGTGGTCTATTCAATTGAAAAATGCTGGAAATACACAAAAACAAAGTATTGAACAAGCAATTAATCTTTATCGAGTGACTGAAGAATTGGAAGTCGCGATCAGAACTTTGCTTGCTGCACTGATGAATTAACCGCTAACTGGATACAAAGCTCAACGTCTGCAATTAGGGCTTGTCTTGGAATTTGCAAGGGCTGTTTTGCGATTACCTCTTTCTTATTACGAAAAAAGTCAAAAGTCAAGATTTATTCTGGACTCTGGACTTTTGAACGCCACTTGCTTCACTTGGATTTGGCTTGGCGAGAAATTTTCTCATCTCTGTTGTTTAAACAAAACTTGATTCGCGCTATTGCACGTTAACATCAATTTTGTAATTCAAAGCACCATCACCGCTATTTTGTTGAGCGACATTTGTGCCGGGACCGTTTATTTGTACATTCACCCCAGAGGTTGGCGGAGAATAACGCGCAGTAATTTCAACATTGTGTTGCCCCATCGATAGATAAGGTGAGAGATTAACCTCAGAACTGTTCTTGTTCAGTTTTTTCACCACTTTACCATCAACAAGAATCTCACCTCTCAATTGAGTTGCAGAGCTATTAATGCTGAGAATATGAGGTTGACTAAGACTGGCTGCATCCACATTGAGAGTGCTTCGTTGATACTGAGATGATTGATCGTTTTGTTGGTTCATAAAAGTTCCATCTTGCATATCATCATCGTCATTATTGTTAGCTGAGTTAACACTTGTACTGTCTGAGTTAATACTAGTGTTGTCTGACCTCAGAAAAGTATTTTGATTTTGGTTGCTTTGAGTTAAGTTTTGAACTAGAAACGTCGTCGCCATGACACAAACGACGCTGCCTGCCAAAACCATGAGAATTTTTTTCATCATTATATTAACTCCCCTGACTATATAGTGTAAGCATACCCCGCTCACTCATAGACGGGGCTTTAGCCTAGATTTGAGTCATCGGGAAGAGAGACAATTGTCCCTCTAATTGACAACTCATCCCCGGACTTTCAGGATGGCTTACAGACATCCCCAAAGCGGCAATGTTATTAGCCGCATTAATATCAGCATCATGTTCAAATCCACAATGCCCGCACTTAAAAACCTTTCCGTTGCGATAAGATTTACCTTTAACTGGGTGAATATGTCCGCATCGGGAACAAGTTTGACTGGTATAGGCAGGTGGCACAAAAACAACTGGTATCCCAGCAATATTTGCTTTATACCCAACAAACAAACGCAGCTGATAAAACGTCCAGTTATTAGTTCTACGACGTTCAATTTTACTTCTAGGTTTAGTATTGAGCGACTGTCTAATATTAGTCAAATCCTCAAAAGCCAATGCCGAGTTATTCTGTTTTGCAGACTCGACAAGCTGTTTAGAAATATTGTGATTCAACCATTCTTGAAACCTCCGTTCCCTCCCAGAAAGCCTTCTCAAAAGTCTACGACTAGACCGAGTGCGTTTGGATTGAACGTTAGCCCTGACTTTGCTATAACGGTCACGAACGTTTTGAATCTGTTTACCACTCCACGAATTACCTGTGGAAGTGGTGGCATTAAACTCAGCGAGACTGTCACCAGTCCCGCTGGTCTCCAAAACGGAACGTGAAAGTTTCCCTTCATTCCGCTCCTCGGTGATATGGTGCTTGTCACGCATACCTCATTACCCATTTGTCCGCGACTTTCTCAAGTCTTTTAGTGGGCTTAGGTTTGACACTATTACAGCCAGATTTTGTACCGGAACTACCATCGCTGGCAGTCTTTGTATCGTGGCAATGCCTATGTAAGAGTTGCCAATTATCATAAGAATCCTTTCCACCTTTCGATTTGGGGATTTTATGGTCAACTTCCATAACATCGCTTTCGCGGAAATGTAGTTTGCAGTGGGCGCATTTCCCTTTTTGTGCTTTGAGAAGAGTTGATACTCTCTTTGGCATTTCAGGGTTATTTCCCATTCTTGTACTCCAATATACTAGGTTTCCGTCGTATGGTGACGAGTCGCCTTTAACTTTCACATGGCGCTTGATTTCAGTGGCGCTATGTTTTAGTAACCGCATTGGGTTTTTACCCTCTGACCTGGTTGCGAATACCCAGTTTGCGCCTCCTACTGTTTGCCAGTATTTCTTTACAACCCATCCCACTGATTTGTTTGGGTGTCGGCGCTTTGCCCAGGCGATAAGCTTTAAAAAAGTGAGGTTATCTACATCAGAATATGCCTCACTACTTATTACGGTTGAGTAGTATTTTGCCCAACCCCTGATAATGGGGTTTATTCGACTGATAAGCGCCGCTTGCGGTGCTGTTTTATGGGCATCAATTACCACTGCTATTTTGTCGTAATGTACTTTTTGCTTATCTTTGCTTGGGGTGATGATGGTCTTGAAGCCTAGTGGTTTATTTCCTCTTGAGGTTTTACCTGTGTGGTATTTTCCTACTGGGAACTGACGTATACTGAAACCAAGGAAGTTGAATCCTGGTTGTTCTTGCTCACACTGATTGAGAGTGTGGGCAAACCTTGTTTTACTTTGCTTCAATTCCAGTCCCATGCCTTTTAACCATTCGGAAATAATTTCCTTACATCTTTGGACAACGGTTCTATCTTCGTGAAGAACTACGAAGTCATCGGCATAACGGATGAAATTGAGGGCTTTTCGATTATCCCTTTTTCCGAACCCTCCTCTTGTGGGCAGGGTTTCGGCGTATTGTTTCACTCGTTCTTCCATTCCGTGGAGGGCAATATTAGCTAGTAGCGGGGAGATGACCCCACCCTGTGGCGTTCCCTCAGATGTATCGAAGTACTGCATGTTGTCCATCACTCCCGCTTTTAACCAGGCTCGTATTTGACGGCGCATGGTGGGGAATGTATTCAATTTATTGAGCAGTGCTT
The DNA here is from genome assembly GCF_050875635.1 of Tolypothrix sp. VBCCA 56010. Classification (NCBI taxonomy): domain Bacteria; kingdom Bacillati; phylum Cyanobacteriota; class Cyanophyceae; order Nostocales; family Tolypothrichaceae; genus Tolypothrix; species Tolypothrix sp. VBCCA 56010. The sequence goes on along the minus strand of NZ_JBPAOH010000171.1, from coordinate 4,052 downwards.
CATGGTCGATGCGGTCAAAACATTTGGCAATATCAGCATCTAATACAAATTTTGATTTGCAATGAATGCTTGTAAAAATTGCCTCTATTGCATCATGGCATGAGCGTCCGGCTCTAAACCCGTATGAATTAGGTTCAAATCGCGCTTCCCATTCTGGCTCTAATGCCAGTTTGACCAGCGCTTGTAAGGCTCGGTCTTTCATTGTAGGTATGCCCAAAGGTCGCTTCTCTTCCGTTCCCGGCTTGGGAATCCATACTCTCCGGGTTGGGCTGACTTTGGAACCCAGTTTCATTAAACCTATTAGGTCAATGCGTTGCTTTGGGGTCAGGCTTTTTTGCCCATCCACACCTGCCGTCTTTTTCCCCTGGTTATCCTGGGAAACTCTACGAACCGATAAAGCTCTTGCTGACCAGGACTTCATCAATATCTTCTGGAGTCCACGAACTAATTTCACATCACCACGTTGAGAGGCTTGATAGATGCGCTTTTGTAACTTAAAGACCTTACGCTCTAGCTTGCGCCAAAGTATTATCTTCCATTCAATCATCGGGGAAAATCCCCGTGCATTTGACGTATTCATTACGACTTGAACCTCTATCTTTCCATTTCACCGTGAGTCCGTCTGCATATCCTTGGAATTACCCAAGGCGTTCGCTTCTGACTCAATCTTTCCTACTCGCAGCATCCAGTTAGCACTTACTCAGGGAATCGACCGCCCTGAGAGCATACGAGAGGTTACTTCGTTCCTGATAGACATTGGTTGAACCTTTAGAGTGACACTGTACACCGGGTTTATGGGAGGTGCAAAACGGTCAGGACATCACTGCCGTCTCCCTATCCTTTGCCTTTTGGCTCCAGCGTATAAGCCTTATTCCGCTGGTTACAGACTGACGATGTTTTAACGTGTCTTCAAAGCTTTACTCATGGGTTCTTGCTCGAAGGGAACCAACTTAGGCTGTTAGCTTTACCTCCTTTCATCCCTGCTTTACGGATTGATGGCTAGTCGCTACCGTAGGGGAAGTGCTTTCACCACTGCACTTGTAGGGAAGGACTTGAGTTTTCTAGGTTACTTGCTCTCACCTTCATGTCTATCAAGTTGTCAAGGTACTATAATTAACCTTGCGACTAATCCCCCAAATCCTTATGGACTGGTTTCTAGTCAACGAATCGCACAATATCACGTCTTCCGAGATCGACCCCAATTACCTTGGGAGTCTTGCCAGTGGGTTGAGTCGGGATATCAACAACGAAGTTGATAAAGTAGTCCCCATGTTTGGTTTTATTCAGCGTTGCACTAGTCGGAGTTTGACCCCTAAGCAGTGCAATTTGATAACCACCAATGGACAACTTAAATTCAACTCGTCCACACATCAATGTCACCCCTACCGATTGGGTTTCTTCCTTATAAATAAAGGTGCGAACATCCAAACCAATAGAGGTAGGTCTAAACCTGTGGATTTGTTTAACTGCTTTAGCATTACCAATAACTCGCCGGATAGCCTGACAAACGTGATTAGCTTTCAATCCCGTCGCCTCACGCACAGGTTTATAAACCTTATGGTGAAGCTTGGTAGTATTCCAGCAATTCTCTTTTCTTGCTACCTCCAAAATCTGATTACAAGCATCGGCGAACCCCTCCATCGTGCGGTCAATTTCGCCACGAAAGTCAGGGAGTACTATAAGCTTGCATTTAACAGAGATGGGTTGAGTCATAGTGGTATTATAACTCATCCAGTGCAATTAATATTGACTGCGGTTAAAACCGCTTAAGTCGCTTACCTCTCAGCCCGCGCATGGACGCTCGTTTCCCGCTTACCAGAAGGTTTTATGAGCTTAAACCCAACTGCTCAATTCCGGAAACTCCCCAAAGTGATGTTAAGAAAGTAATTATGGCAAAATTCCCCCGGAGGGGAATTTCAAACGATGAAAATCGTTACACCCAACTTATAAATATTGGGCTAATTTATTTCTTGTTAAGAAAGTTGGGGTCAGCAGCTCGGTTGTATACATGCACTCGAGGATTTACTTTAATGTTAATATTTCGACCACCAGTGTTGTATCCGCCGTTTCCACTAACAGACTGATTGCTTGTCCGTCTTTGTTCGCACTTGGTAGAAACACAAACTTGGTTGCCGACGCTGGTGACACTGCCACCACTGCAATTTGGGTCAAAGCGTTGGTTAACATTATTCGATTGCGAACGTGTTCTGGAACCGTCAACCGCTACTTGCGCTGCCACATCAACTGCAACACACCCAGCCGCAGCTTTAGGAGTAAACGAAGGCATCAAGAAAGGAGATACACTTACAACTGAGAAAACACCGAGAGAAAGTAATTTGAAATTCATGGTTGTATCCTAATCGAAATAAACAAAACGTGAACTATTGACAAGTTGTTGTTGTAGTCGAACTATAACTGCGATTAACCGATCTGCCGGAACTATGGCTTTGAATGCTTTGGCGAGTTATATTTCTGCCATTACATTTCATAGACGGAGTTGAGCGGGGGTTTTTCCAAATTCCGTAAGTCCGAACATTATTTGGTCGATAAATCCGCGCTGGAGTGCGAATAATAGTTCTTCTGGGAATTGTGTTAACCCTGATATCGTCGTCGTCGTCGTAGTCATCAACATCGACCATAACGTCGTCAGTTTCAACTATGGTGTTACCTGCTGTGACAATGCCGCGAGGTGATGCGATCGGTGCAGAAAGCCAACGGGGAGACTTGAACGTGTGTGTGGGAGTGTTGTTAATCCGGATACCGCTGTCATTGCCAACCGAGACTTGAACGTTATCAGTTTGAACGAAAATGTCACCGGCTCTGGCAATTCCACTTGGTAATGCAATTAGCGCAGACAAGACTGCTAGTAATGAAACTGTTTGTTTGGGAAACATAACTTAATCACTCTCCTAATAGAAAAAACCGATTTTTTTTTCTGCTTCGCAAGCTAGCAAATCGGTAATACCCCTGTTAAAAAGCTGTCAGCACCACACCACACGATCGCTCTCCAGACTAATTCGACTTAAAAGCAATTTGAGCGTTGCAAGAATTAATTATTTTACAACGCCTTTCTCGTGGTAGTTGAATTAATCAAGGGTTTAGTCAGCAGCCACAGCATTTGAAGTTCCAAACTGACGGACTAAGCTGATAACACAAGTGCTTTAGCGGCAGTACCGTTGAGCGGCGCCAACTTGACGTTGCAAGTTTGTTTGGTCGGCACGTTGGCTGACAACGCTATCATTGATCGCTACACCATTTTGGTCAATACGCTGATTTGAGCGTTGTGATTGCTGGTTTCCTGGGCAGTATTTGTTGCCGTAGCGAGAACCTGCTCCATTGGTGCGTAACTGAAAGCTTGTTTGGCTAGCTTTTTGATCGACTCGACTGTTGTTAATCGAAGTAGCACTTTGATTAAGCTCTTGGCGAGTACCTGAATCGCCTGCGAAGGCAGCAGATGGTGCTATAATCATTGCTGCGGCTAAAAGACTAAAAGCGTAAGTTTTCTTCAACATATTTTTGAATCCGATTTGAAATTTCTTAGTGATTTCCAGCAGGCGTTGCTCTAGAAGCAGAATAATTTGGCTGATTCCTTCAATGAATGCAACGCCTGATAACTCAATTTCCGCGATTAGCGACCGCGAACACTTTGGCTTTGGTTGTTGCGGGTTGTGCTATCTTGAGCATTCACAGAACCGTCAATCGCAGCACCGCTTTGGTGTGTACCTTGTCTAGAGCCTTGAGATTGGTTTGTGTTAGCTTTGGGGTAGCGGGGCTTGTAGTAGCTGCCACGGTATCCACCAGCTTTTTTCTGTGCGTTTTGAATTTGTTGTTGGCGGTTGCTGCTTGTGGAGCTTTGAGCGTTGGTGCTACCATTGATTGCAGTACCTTCTTGTGTGGTACCTTGCACGTTGCTTTGAGATTGACCGGCAAATGCTGCACCAGGAGCAATAGCTAAAGCAGCAGCTAAGATACCGAAAGCAAAATTCTTCAACATTGTTTTAAACCTTAATATTTGTGTGTGAGTGTTGTTGATGAGCCAAAGGGCGTTGTTT
>NZ_JBPAOH010000170.1:0-15925 GCF_050875635.1 Tolypothrix sp. VBCCA 56010 | reverse complement strand
TCTCTTCCCTCTCCCTCCCTCCCCTTTTCCCCCTCTCCCCCTCTCCCTAATCCCCCCTTATCTAGAAAAATCGCAATAGTTCTTTATGAAATCAATTATGGTAGTGGGGACAACATCCCACGCAGGTAAATCACTGATAACCGCAGCTATTTGTCGCCTTCTAGCGCGGCGTGGTTGGCGAGTGGCTCCCTTTAAAGGTCAAAATATGGCTTTAAATTCTTATGTCACCGCTAATGGAGGTGAAATGGGTTACGCGCAAGCGGTACAAGCTTGGGCTGCGGGAGTCGTTCCTTGGGTGGAAATGAACCCAATTTTACTCAAACCCCAAGGAGATATGACCTCCCAGGTAATTATTAAGGGTAAGCCTGTAGGCAAAGTGGGTGCCGCAGAGTACTACGAGCAATATTTTGACCTGGGTTGGCGAGCAATTGAAGAATCGCTTCAGCATTTAGGAACAGAGTTTGATATGCTGGTTTGCGAGGGTGCCGGTAGTCCTGCGGAAATTAATCTCAAGCACCGCGACTTAACGAATATGCGGGTAGCAAAACATTTGAATGCAGCCACGCTACTGGTAGTTGATATTGACCGGGGTGGTGCTTTTGCCCATGTTGTGGGGACTTTGGAATTACTAGACCCAGAGGAACGCGCTTTAATTCGCGGTGTAGTAATTAACAAGTTTCGCGGACAGCGATCGCTCTTGGAACCAGGAATCAAATGGTTAGAAGAGCGTACTGGTATTCCCGTTGTCGGTGTTATTCCTTACTTAGAACATCTGTTTCCCGCAGAAGATTCGCTTGACCTGCTGGATCGGAAATCTAGCAAAAACATCAACGAGCTTAACATTGCGGTTATTCGCTTACCAAGAATTGCCAATTTTACCGACTTTGACCCCTTAGAATCAGAATCCTCAGTTGCACTAAAATACTTAAGCCCCAAGCAAGATTTGGGACATCCAGATGCGGTAATTATTCCCGGAACAAAAACCACAATTCCCGACTTGCTATTATTGCAAAAAAGTGGTATGGCAGAAGCAATTCAACATTATGCCGCATCTGGTGGTACAGTTTTGGGTATCTGCGGGGGGTATCAAATGCTCGGTCAAATGATAGCCGATCCGGAGGGGATAGAAGGACAAGCCGGCAGATATCAAGGGTTGAATTTATTACCGATAAAAACTGTGATTACCGGACAGAAAATCGCCCGTCAGCGCCAAGTTAGCTCGAATTTTCCGCAAATGGGCTTGCCGGTAAATGGCTTTGAAATTCACCAAGGGCGATCGCGCATCGAAATGCCAGGAACAGATTCTAAAGCTTTCCAACCTTTATTTGACGATATTAATTTAGGTTTGGTAGATAGTTGCCAATCAGTTTGGGGTACTTATCTCCACGGTATTTTTGACAATGGTCCCTGGCGTCGTGCTTGGTTAAATCGCTTGCGTCAACAAAGGGGTTTAAAATCTCTACCTACGGGCGTTGCCAACTACCGCGAAGAGCGAGAAAATGTCTTAGACTCCCTTGCGACGGAAATAGAACGCCATTTAGACTTAACTCCGTTTTTATCTCAGTAAACTGGTATTTTATGAGTGTCCGCGTCCGCTTTTTACCAGATGATGTCACGGTTGATGCCGAAGTGGGAGAATCTCTGCTGGATGTCGCAGATCGAGCCGGAATATTCATTCCCACCGGTTGTTTGATGGGGTCGTGTCATGCTTGCAGTGTGGAATTAGATGATGGCGATATTATTCGCGCTTGTATTACCTCAGTACCGCCAAAAGACGAGGAGTTGACGATTAATTTGTTTAGCGATCCAACTTGGTAATGGCATTTATCAGAGAAGTCACAACAAATTTCTAAAACCAAAGTGGATGTTGCTCAATTAGTACAGATTTTAATTATTCTCCTAGTCGTTGCCACTGGTGTAGCCCTGTTATGCCGTCGGTTGCGAGTCTCTTATGTCACGGGTTTAGTGTTAGGGGGTTTAGCCATCACTGAACTCTTACCACGGCGTATTGGTCTGGATTCTTCCCTGATTTTGGATCTGTTTCTGCCGATTCTCCTATTTGAGGCAGCTATCAATACCGATATTAGCCGCCTCCGCAGCACTATTAAACCAATAGTTCTGTTGGCAGCACCAGGGGTTGTGATTTCCTCTGGCGTAACGGCAGTGCTGTTGAAATGGGGACTGAGACTGACTTGGACTGAGGCACTGTTGCTTGGGGTGATTTTGGCAATTACGGATACTGTTTCCGTAATTGCTGTGTTTAAGGAAGTGCCTGTCCCTTCCCGTCTTTCAACCATTGTTGAGGGGGAAAGTTTATTTAATGATGGTGTGGCGCTGGTTTTATTTAGCCTGATTTTGGAAGTTAATACGGCAGGCTCACTCACAATTCTGGATGGATTACAAGAATTTTTTGTGGTGGTTGTTGGCGGTATCCTGGTGGGGCTAGTCTTGGGTTATTTGAGTAGTGGTTTATTTGTCCGAGCGGATGATCCGCTTAGTAGTATCTTACTAACGGTAGCAGTGGCATTAGGAGCCTTTCAAATCGGGCATTTTTTGCACGTCTCTGGTGTGGTGGCTGTGGTTGTTGCTGGGCTAATTGTCGGAACCTTTGGGCTTTCAAGTAGTGTATCTGCTTCTACTCGATTAACATTGTTAAGCTTTTGGGAATCTGCGGGTTTTGGTGTCAACAGCTTCATTTTTCTACTCATCGGTATAGAAATTGACTTAATAACTCTCTGGAGAACTCTGCCCGCTGTGCTGCTAGCGATTCTCGCTTACCAGGTAGGACGCCTACTTTGTGTCTATCCGTTGTTAGCTATGGTGCGTTGGTTTGACCGTCCAATTCCGTGGCGCTGGCAACATGTTTTGTTTCTTGGCAATATCAAAGGCTCTCTTTCTATGGCGCTAGCGTTCAGCATACCCACAACAATAACAGGACGAGAGCAATTGATTGCCATAGTATTTGGTACGGTGTTGCTTTCCCTTGTTGGGCAGGGGGTGAGTTTGCCGTGGTTGGTAAAACGTTTACAGTTGTCTAAGTTCTCCGAATCTCGTCAGCAGGTTGAAGAATTGCAAGCCCAGCTGATGACGGGTAAAGCAGCACAAGATGAATTAGATAGCCTGTTGAAATCAGGGGTGTTACCAAAAGCCGTCTATGAAGAGATGCGTTCAGCTTATCAGGTGCGAGTGGCAGGAGCAGAAAAGACACTGCGTGAATTGTATAATCGCCGTTTGGAGGAGTTTCATCCCAAAAGTGGCGAACACAATAAACTTGATGCTATTCGTCGTCGTTTACTGCTAGCGGAGAAAGGAGCGCTAACCGAAGCAATGCGTAAGCGAATTCTATCAGAAGAAATTGTGCGCGGACGGATACAAATTATAGATAAACAACTGCTCCGACTTGAGGATGATTGATAGCTTTTTAAGAACCCTGCACAGAAGATGAGCGCTGGCGATCGCTTTGAGTTTTGATCACCCTGCCGGGACTAATAAAAGAAATTCCTTGCTGAAAGTCAGTACCAATCATAACTGCCTCGACTACAGGCTGAGAAACTTCTGTTTGGGCTACCCACTCCACGATAAAGTTTGCTCCTAAACCTCCACTGGTGTCAGTTTTATTCACGACAAAATCACAAGAAGCGATCGCACTAAGTTCAATCGGGCGCTCTAAATATTGTTTAACTAACTTACCATTTGAATCGTAGTAGCGTACAGAAGTAATGATGATAGGTTTGGTCAAATCTGTATTCCGAATACTAAGCGTAGCCGCTAAATTGAAAATTTTCTCTTCTTTCTGCTGATCCTGATGATAGATATGGGAATAGACGGGGACATAGATGGTTTGACCCATTGCTATTTTGAAATTTTCATCCAAAGTGACCACCTTTTGAGATGGAGTTGGCACAGTTGTATCGGATTGTGACTTTGGTGGAACCTCAGCTGATGTGCAAGACGCAAGAACAATAACAGCAATTGCTAAATAAAAATTTAGGTACAGCTTCATTAAAATTATTTACAGCCTTCGATAAAATCAATGACTTGATGTAACGAGCCTGGTTTAGTCACAATTAGCACAGTTGAATTGGGTTCCAGTACTGTACTGCCGTTAGGAATCATCAAATCTTCGTGGGGATGGGGTTGATAGCCAATAATTAGAGAGCCAGTGGGAAACCGGGAATCCTGAGCAATTTCGGCAATGGTACGACCAACCACGTAGCAATTGTTGGGAATGGAGAGTTTCAAAACTTCAATCTGCCCCTGGTCAAAATGCATCATCGATTCTACTTGCGGATACTCAATGGCATTTACCATCGTTGAAACCGCTAGCTCAACACTACCAATAATATGGTTGGCTCCTGCCAAACGAAATGGTTCAGCAAAATCAGAGTGGCGCATCCGAGCCAGAATATGGGGAACACCGTAGTGCTTGGCAAGAGTCACCATTGCCAAGTTCAAAGCATCATTTCGCAGAGCAGCCACTAAAGAGTCGGCTTTACGAATCCCAGCTTCTAACAATACTTCTGTACTCACAGCACTGCCTTCAAAAGCCATCGCTCCTACTTGTTCACGCGCATAACGGCAAGCATTACGATCAATGTCAATGACGGCAACAGTATGCCCTAGTTCTACCAATTTTTGAGCCAAACTCACCCCTACTAAGCCTGCTCCACCAATTAGCACGTACATAGCTGCTCCTGATGTTCAACTTACTACTTCACTTTACAGGCTAGCAAGCGAGTGAAGGTATAGCTTTCCTTCTCTGTTTGACACCTTTGAGAGCATCAACCCAATTGTTAAGATTGCTTCTAATTTAATTCGATTTTACATTGAGGGCGTATTCTCTAAACCGTTCTAAATCAGCTTTAATCGTAGATTCTACCGCTCGTCCCAAAAACAAATTATCCATGATTTTGCCAAGGATACCGGGGATAGCATAGGAAATGCTAAGTTTAACAATACTGCTATTTTTGCGATCGTAAAAGCGAATCGCTCCTTGATTTGGCAAACCATCAATTGATTCCCATTGAATAATCTGATTGGGAATCATCTTCATAATGCGGGATTTCCAGGTAAACTGCAAACCGCCAGTATTAAGTGTCCAAAAAGATAGCTCTGGATTATCTTCCGGAACCTTCACAGAATCAATCCACTTCATCCAGCGCGGCATTTGCTCCAAATCTGACCAGAGGCTCCATACTAACTCTATAGGAGCCTCTACTTCTACCTGCACACTATGCTCTAGCCAGTCTGCCATTCTTTCTTTGCGTCCTTCGCGTCTTCGTGGTTCGTTTCCCTAATCTTTACTTCTTCACATTCTCTAAAATTACCTTTGCCGCACGCCGCCCGGATATTGTCGCTCCCTCCATGCTATCGATATAATCTTGCTGGGTATAACTACCAGCAAGAAAAAAGTTAGGTATTGGTGTCTTTTGATCAGGACGGTAAACATCCATTCCTGGTGCTTCCCGATAAAGAGACTGAGCAAGCTTGACTACACTGTACCAAGTCATATTTAGCTCTCGCGACGAGGGAAACAACTCTTGTACTTGTTTGAGGACGTGAGAAGCGATCGCCTCGTTACTTTGTTTAATAAACGCATCTCCGGGTGTCAGCACCAATTGCATCAACGAACCCTCACCTTCTCGATAATAATCAGCAGGGCTAGTCAAAGCCATATCCGCAAAACAAGAAAAGTCAGCATCGGCAGTATACAGCAAATTATCTATGCCCGCCGCATGATTTAGCTGTTTGCGTTTCTCAGAGTCTTGCAATTCCGTTACCCAACCATCAAACCGCAATTGCACTGTTGCCACTGGCACCGCTTCTAACTTATAAATATTGTCAAATTCTGACCACTTGCGCCACTCTTGTGGTATAATCCGCTGAATTCCGGGCACATCGCAAGCAAAGACGTAGGCATCAGCGGTGATATTTTCTTCTGTCTCACCTTGGGCAACCGTGATACCAGTAACGTGAGTTTCATCGCCGGAAGTAAACTTAATTTCCCGCACTTGCCGACGCGTGTAAACTTTGGTTCCTCTAGCTTCTAAATATTCTAATATCGGCTTGTGCAAATACTCATGGGGGGAACCTTCAAGCATTCGCAGTATTGATGCTTCGGTTCTCACAGCAAATAACTGGAAAATTGTCAACATACAGCGGGCAGACATATTTTCGCAATCAATAAAACCCAATGCGTAGGCGATCGGGTTCCACATGCGTTTGATGCTACCATTACTGCCGCCGTGACTGCGGAACCAATCGGCAAAGCTGACTTTATCCAAGTTGCGGATATTTTTCATCGCTCCATCAAAGTCTACCAAACCGCGCACTACCGGGCTTGTAGCTAAGGCTAAAGCATTCTGCAATTTATCCAAAACCGAGAGTTGAGAAGTTGTAAAAAATGCTTTGAACCCATTAAATGGCGCACCTGTAAAGAAACGAAAATCCAAGGCACCAGTTTGTCCCCCTTTGTTGATAAAGGTGTGGGTGTGTTCTTTGAGGCGTAAGTTGTCAAACGCCCCTACTTTCTTCATCAGTTCAAATAGCTGGTAGTAGCACCCAAAAAATACATGCAACCCCATTTCAACGTGATTGCCATCATTATCAACCCAACTACTAACTTTACCACCCACAAACGGACGGGACTCAAAAATCTGGACTTCACAACCCGCATCAGCTAAATCTACTGCCGTTGCTAGTCCAGCCAGTCCCGCACCTACGATTGCAACACGCATTCCGTCTTTCCCTTTCAGCTTCTTTACAGATTGTAACTGGGTTGGTGCCGGAATTTGCTACTCGTATTCAGTCAATAGTCATTAGGTATTGAGCATTGGGCATTGGGCATTGGGGAGGCAGTGCGTTGCGGTGAGTCCACTCGGCGGTGTCGGTTTCCGGAGCCAGCCGCGTGCGCGGGTTCCCCGCGTTGAGCGGACTGGCGTTCCCGTCGAAGTGGCGAACCCGAAGGGAGGTCACGAGCGTTGAAGCACCTGCCGTCGGGGATGCCGACAACCGCGCACCTGCCGTCATTGGGTATTGGGCATTGGGTATTGGGCTTTTCCCTTTTCCCCTCTGAAAATCCCCCTTGTCCTCCCTGTCCCCCTTGTCTTTTTGTCAAGAAAGTCCTCAGCTTTTTGATCCGTTGGTATCGTCAGAAACTTGCAACCCTCGGATCAATTCTCGAATTACATCAGTTGCTGGTCTACCTGTCTGCTGACAATATTTTTCGAGTTTTTCTGCTTCTTGTGTTGCAAGATTTACAGTAATACGTTTCACAGCCCACTTTTTATTAGTCATTATCATCTTATTTGCTGTATATTAACATCATCAAAGAAATCTAACTCAGAGATGAAAGTGATAAGAATATCAGAGTTCTTGTCAGGAAACAAGCAGCGTCACTAATCAGAAAAATGCTGGTTTTGTCACATGATTCCTTATTTTCTAATAAAATATAAAAAGGAAAATTTAATTGTTGGTGTTGTGACAGGACACAGAGCGCACACTGGCTGGAGAAGGAAATGCAGTCAGTGACAGAATGACTTAAGCCATAATGTAAAATTTTATAGATTAAGTTGAGATACCTTCTGTTAGCTAAATAACGCTTGCCAAAATTCGTCATCAATGTTGTCTGATTTTCTATCCTGATCGAGTTCACCAAACACTTCTGGAGAGAACATCTGCCACATAACCTGAAAATATGGCATTAAGGTGTTAGCTTGTTTGGCAGTCAAGAAGAACGCGAATTTCCTGTCCTAGCAAGTGCAGAAGAACGCGAATAAGTTCCCACTGCACTTTTAATGTGGGATAAAGCATGACACACAATGGAAATAATTTTTGTTGAACCTTTGGATATGTCTTTTTCTAAAGCACATACCCAAAGGTAGACTTGAAACATTTCTACATCTCGAAGAAGAGAGGTTTTTACCATAGAGTCACTCAAAAAATCGGTGTAAGAACGAGAAATTGGATAAATTTTCACTATCTTTTGGAAAACATTTTTGGCAATTTGTGTGCTATGAGGCAATAGTTGTTGTACTGCTGACGCTGCATAAGCGCGTTGCAGTGGCATATACATGCGATCGCCAATAACTTTAAAGTATGCACCAACAAGCGTAGACGCGCAGCGACTTGTCGTCAGACATCGCTCTATAGGAGACAGCGGTTCTAAAAGCATCTGGCTAGTGTAATGAAATTGCATTATTTCAAAGCCAATAACTCTAGGATCGTCTTTGGTATATTTGCTGTGCATCGCTCCAACATTTGCGCTAATTGCCGAGGCTAACTGGCTAGGTGCTACCTGAGACGTGGAAATTAAGAGCGCCTTTTTATAAAGCAACTCATCTTCACGAGCCAGTTTCATTACTGTAGATAATTGCCGCAATAATGCTCGGATGTATACATCCAAAGCTGTTTGGTAAATATTAAAAGAATCAGCCGCAATTTCCCTTCGTATTAATCAAATTGGGTTTAATGTTATGGCGTTTAACTTCCGCTGCTAAAAGCGCTTCAGTTTTGTTCCAAGCTTTTACATTAACGCTGCGTAAAGATTCCATTATGTCAGCTGTTTTTTCTCGTCCCGCTTGCGAGACAGCTTCTTTTAAACTCACCGTGTCAGTCGTTTGTTTATCGTCTTCATCAACTTGGAGGTTTTGCAAATACTTTTTAGCCCATTGCTGCGCTAAAGATTCAACACCTCCTTCCTCCTTGTTGATTTAAGTTTGGCTTGAAATTACTGCCAAAAACTTCTTTAGGTAGACTCATCATGTATTTTTGGTTTTTGTAAAAAAACCATTATTAGATACATTTTTCTTGATTCTTTGTTTATTATAGCTATGATTTATGTGCTTTAAGTAATCTTTATTCAAAGCATACGCAATGTTCTTTTTGTTCTTTATAAAAAATATACAAAGCAAAAGATGAGAGCCTAAAGTTTTGATTAATTCTATTGACAAATAAATAAGTACTTATTAAAACACTTGCCAAATAAAAATAGGACTTACGCATTTAAACGGAGTTTTCTTCGCCGCGTAAATCCTATACAAGTATGGTATCTACCCCAATTTCCTAATTTTTTACTTTTTTCAAGGAAAATAAGTTCACGTTCGATGCTACAGACCACTGTGGAAATTTAGACATTTATAGTTTTGATACATTCATCAAAACGAGCAAACGTGATTTTACGTAGATAGAAATTAGCTAAGTGTCGTGAAAAACTAATTTACTAAGTCCGGAAAAACTGACTGCACGGCAGGATGGACTAAGCGATGATTTTGTACATTTACACCTTTGGCTAATGCTGAATTAATTTCTAACGCTTTGGTTCCGAGATTTGCTAACTCGACAACGTATGGTAATGTACTATTGTTGAGAGCTTGAGTTGCTGTCCAAGGTACTGCCCCTGGCATATTGGGAACGCCATAATGCACTACATCTTCTTCGAGATATATCGGGCTGGTGTGGGATGTAGGATGTAAAGTTTCTACACAACCGCCTTGATCGACGGCAACATCGATAATTACAGAACCAGGACGCATTTGTTTAACTAAGTCACGCTTGACTAAAATCGGTGCCCTACGTCCGGGAATTAAAACTGCACCAATCAGCAAGTCAGCTTCTTTGACTGCGGTTTCGATGTGGGCGGAGTTACTGTAAAGCAGTTCGACTCTAGAGCCAAATAAAGTTTCTAAGTAAGATAAACGCTCAACATTAACGTCTAAAATCTGGACAGAGGCACCCATACCCACGGCAATTTTCGCGGCTTCTGTGCCAACGACACCGCCGCCTAAAATTACTACTTTACCTGGTTTGACACCGGGAACACCGCCCAAAAGCACGCCTCTACCACCTTGCTGACGTTCGAGGAACCTTGCACCAAATTGTACTGATAAACGACCGGCAATGATGCTCATGGGAGAGAGCAAAGGTAATTTGTTCGCACCAGGTTGTTCTACAGTTTCGTAGGCGATCGCACATGTGCCACAATCTATTAAATGCTCGGTCAATTTGCGATCGGCTGCTAAATGCAAATAAGTAAACAGTAACTGCCCTTTTTGTAAAAATTTATATTCTGATGTCAGTGGTTCTTTCACCTTGACAACTAAATCCCGATTCCAAGCAGCATCAGGTGTAGAAACAATTTCTCCTCCAACGCTTTTATAATCATCATCTGTAAATCCAGCACCAGTACCAGCCTGTGTTTCTACAAAAATGTTGTGACCATTTTCCCGCAACACCCGCACGCTAGAAGGACTCAACCCTACCCGAAACTCTTGATCTTTACTTTCCTTAGGAACGCCAATTTCCATTTACTGCCTCTGATTGATTTTTTGTTTAACTTTAGCCTGCCAGTTTCTAGCTTGCTACTTCCGTATTAGAGATAGCTAATTATCGAGCGATCGCTAGTTGTGTTATCCTCACCTGTCGTCTTTTTAATTGCCCTTGACTATTGCTCCAGTATTCTTAAAATATATAAAGAATAATTAAAAAATGTTACGCAAGAGCAATAGTGCGGAAATTTTGCCAATTTTTTTGGTTGACATTTAAGCACTAATACGCTGTTTCTTTTCCGTTGTTCCGACTTAATCAATGTAAAGTTCAGTTTGCAGAAAATACAAGTTCTCTATGATGACACAACCACAACCGACCGTTACGCCCAAATTAGAAGAGCCAAAATTTGGCTTTAATGAATATGCTGAACGCTTGAATGGTCGAGCTGCCATGATTGGTTTCATCTTGATGGTGGCAATTGAATACTTCACCAATCAAGGAGTGCTATCATGGCTCGGTCTAAGATAGAGCTGATGGAGTGCACAAACACCATTACTTCTGCTTGCTGACTTCTTGAAAGTTGTAAGCGTGAGTTGTTGAAATTTTAACCAGTTGGTATCAGCTGGTTAAAATTGCAAGTTAATTGCGTACCTCGCGCCACGAGTTGTTTAAAGCTGCTCAACGGCGAACCACACGCTTTGAATGTAAGTGTTATCCTAGACTTGCAACTATATGCAAGCATTTTATGCAAGCAAGTTAATTTTTACACTTCTCTCCCTTACTAATAGATAATTATAATCTCTTAGTGGCTCTAATTAAAAGTGCCAAGAGGGTGATGTATTCTCGGTAAATTTACACATATATTGTCAACAGGAACCAAGCAAGCAAAAAATGAATGCTGTATTACCTCGTTTTTTGAAGTCAACGTACCGTAGAGAACCATTAGTTAGTGCATTGATTACGATGGGCATTGTCGAGGCGCTGATTGGTGGATTTGACAATAGCTGGTCATTGTTCGCTTTTGGTTTGGGAACTGCTGGTATAACCCTTGCATGGCGCTGGTGGCGCATCCAGCAGAGTCGCCCTTTACCAGAAGAGCCTGTGGTGCAACATTATTTGCCCTCTCGCTCGTCTACTTCTGCCTTACCGCTGCTAACGGTTTCTAAGAAAAAACCACCGCTGTAAAAAGAACGGAGTAGGAGTTAGAAGTTAGGAGTATAATTCGTAACTTATAATTGATAACTGGGAAAAATTAATTAACGCGCAAGAATGAAAAAGTGAGGAAAAAGAGTGAGGAGTAAGGGAAAAGGTAGGGGCGGTACTTTCTTGCGTCCGTATATTTTTGTGGCATTTGCTACAGTTGCCCTTCCTGTTATGTTTTGGGAAGGGTTTTGTGTTCGTGCGGCTGATGCTACTGTTGAAGTAGTACCGTCCCAAGCTCCTCAAGGCTTTGCTAATCCACAATTACTTTATAGTTTTAGCGGACACGCGGGAACGATTAAATCTTTAGCCTTCAGTCCAGATAGCAAAGTTCTGGTAAGTGGCGGTGCTGAAAATGAAGGTGTAATTCGTTTGTGGAATACTAAGACTGGTAAAAGGGTAGGGACTATTCGCAAAGCCCATAAAACAGCTGTAGAATCTTTGCTGATTTCACCAGATGGTAAAACTTTAGTTAGCTGTAGTAATGACAATACTATCAATCTTTGGAACCTGAAAAAGAATTACTTTACCCGGTCTTTTGTCGGGCATACCAGTAATATATTGTCTTTAGCGGTATCGCCTGATAGTAAGGTTCTTGTTAGTGGTGCTTTAGATGGGATTCGCATGTGGGATTTGTTACAGCAGCGCCCCCTAGCGACTCTGGCACGCTTTGATAATGCAATTTTTACTTTGGCGATAAGTCCTGATGGTCAAATGCTTGCTAGCGGTGATAATAAAGGTGTAATTAAACTATGGGATTTGAGTACTGGTAAGTTAATTCGTGGATTAAAAGCGCATTCTAATACAGTCAGTGCGGTAGTTTTTACACCAGACGGGAAAACTTTAGTTACTGCTAGTCGCGATCGCACGATTAAACTTTGGAATTTGAATAGTGGAGAACTGAGTAAAACTCTTAGAGGACATGATAACTGGGTGAATGCGATCGCTATAAATCCAGATGGACAAACTTTAGCTAGTGCTGGTAGAGATGGTATTAAAGTGTGGAATTTGACTACAGGCGAGTTAATAAAGACACTTTACGGACATTCAGATTGGGTGAGTGCGATCGCTTTTAGTCCTGATGGTCAAATGCTGGCTAGCGGTGGATTTGATAAAAAAGTCCAGGTTTGGCGCAGTCAGTAAATTAAAGCGATCAAGAGTTATGTACTCTTGCATTATCACAGCGAATGTAGGGACAATTCATGAATTGTCCCTACAAATAGGCACTAATTTCACCATGAAAGGAAAATTGTAAATTGCTGTCAAACACTAAGTATTTGACTGAAGCGCTAAATCTACATCTTGAGATAGATGCTTAATGAATACTTTGCGTTATTTGATCGATTAAATAGCGTTTGATCGGTTGTCGATCAAAGACTATTAGGCATTATGGCAACCACACTCCGCACATCAGACTAGTCTTGTACCGACATGGGCATCTTCGTCCGTCAGTTGCGTCACCTGAAAAATTCTCCCCACAAGTGAGAGCAAATCTGCGCTCAAGCCCTGCTTGTGTGAATACTTTGACGAAGAAATTTAGCAGGCTTTAGAACTAATATGTGGTGCAATGCAGGACGAGGAATTCCGAATGTTTCAAAGGGCAGAAAACGCTCTTAATAATGGGCGGTCAATTGGCGTTGAAAGTGAGACTGGTATAATCTTCCAGTTGGCAGATAGCACAATCGAGTCCTGCGATTTGGTTGCAGAGCGACTGTTGGGCTACAGTGCTAAACAGCTTGTTGGCACCACCTTGTTTGAACCTGTATGGCAGGCGATTTATCCCGATGGTTCTGTTGTTGCGCCAGAGGATTATCCGGCGCACGTAGCTTTGCGACAGGGTTTGCCCTGTCGCAATGTGGTGATGGGCTTTTATAAACCAAGCGGCGATTTGGTGTGGTTGCGGCTGAATTCAACGCCTTTATTCCAAGGGGATACCACAACTTCCTATGCGGTTATCACAACGTTTAGTGAAGTTGCCAGTTCACAACAAAACGAGCCGCAACTCGAACCTACTTTGCGGTCAAGTGAGCAGCGATTCCGCGATATGGCAGACAATGCCCCGATGATGATTTGGGTGACCGATCCAACGGGCTACTGCACCTACCTCAGTCGAAGTTGGTATGACTTCTCTGGGCAAACCGAGGAAGCAGGGTTAGGGTTTGGCTGGCTTGATGTCACCCATCCAGACGATCGCGAATCCTCCAAAATTATTTTTCTCGCCGCCAACGCTCGCCAAGAAGCGTTTCAACTAGAATATCGCTTGCGGCGCTTTGACGGTGAATACCGCACTTGCATTGATGCGGGGCGTCCCTGGAAAAGTGCAGACGGTGAGTTTAAAGGCTACATCGGCTCAGTGATTGACATTGACGATAGAAAACTTGCCGAGTCCGCCTTACGCCGCTCGGAGGAACGCTATCGAACGCTGTTTGAGTCCATAGATGAAGGTTTCTGCGTCATTGAAGTGCTGTTTGACGAAAACGACACGCCGCTCGATTACCGCTTCTTGGAAATCAATCCCGTCTTCGAGCAACAAACGGGACTTCGACAAGCAGTCGGTAAAACGGCGCGTCAGTTAGTTCCAGATCTTGAAGACCACTGGATTAAGATTTACGGTCAAGTCGCACTAACGGGTGAATCCGTTCGGTTTGAAAATGGCTCCGAAGCAATGAACCGTTGGTTCGACGTTTATACCTGCCGCACTGGACAGCCAGAGGAGCGAAAAGTTGCCATCGTGTTCAAAGATATTAGCGATCGCAAACTTGCCGAGAAAGCTTTGCTCTTAAGCGAGGAGCAGAGCCGGAATATCTTGGAGAGTATTACGGATGCCTTCTTCGCTCTAGACCAGGATTGGCGGTTTACCTACGTGAATCGGCAGGCAGAACACTTGCTAGAACGCGCTTCAGGCGATTTGATTGGAAAAAACTTCTGGTCAGAATTTCCGGGTCTTAATGGCAGCGAGTTTGAGCAGCTTCACCGCCGCGTGATGAGCGATCGCGTCGCTGCTTCACTAACAGCGTTTTACCCCGACCACAACCGCTGGTACGAAGTCCGCACCTACCCTGCCGCGAAGGGAGTCACCACTTATTTCCGGAATGTCACCGATCGCGTTTCGCACGAAGCTGAACGCGAACAACTCCTGCAACGCGAACAGACCGCACGGGAAGCCGCCGAAACTGCCAACCGAATTAAAGATGAGTTTCTTGCCGTTTTGTCTCACGAGTTGCGATCGCCGCTCAATCCGATTCTCGGCTGGTCGAAGTTGTTGCAACAGGGAAAACTGGATGCAGCAAAAACGAAGATTGCACTTGCCACAATCGAACGCAATGCCAAGTTACAATCGCAACTAATCGAAGACCTGCTCGACATCTCCCGTATTCTACGCGGCAAATTGAGTTTGAATGTGATGCCCGTTGACTTGAGTATGGTGATCTTAGCCGCTCTAGAAACCGTTCGACTAGCCGCCGAAGCCAAATCGCTGCACATTCAAACAACTCTCTCACCCGACGTTGGAAAGGTGATTGGCGATGCCGGACGTTTGCAGCAAGTGGTCTGGAATCTTTTATCCAATGCCGTGAAATTCACTTTTCAAGGGGGGCAAATCACCGTTACGTTAACCCAAACTGGCACTGATGCCCAAATTCAAGTCACTGACACAGGAAAGGGTATCAATCCTGACTTTTTGCCTTATGTGTTTGAGCATTTCCGGCAGGAAGATGGAGCGACCACGCGCAAATTTGGCGGCTTGGGGTTAGGACTGGCGATCGCCCGTCAAATTGTGGAACTGCACGGCGGCATAATTTGGGTTGAGAGTCCGGGTGAAGACCAGGGAGCCACGTTTACGGTTCAAATTCCGCTTGCTTTTCGCTTTAGTGAATTGCCGTCAACAGAGCAATCATCCGTCTCAACAAGTGATTTAAGCGGCATCCATATCTTAGTGGTGGATGACGATGCAGACTCACGAGACTTTATTACCTTCGTTCTAGAGCAAGCGGGTGCAATCGTCACTGCTGTTGCATCGGCAATCGAGGCACTGCAAGCGTTCAAGCAGTCTGTTTTCGATCTGGTTGTAAGTGATATTGGAATGCCAGAAATGGATGGATATGCGCTGATCCAACAAATTCGGGCGCTGGAGCCAGCAAGACTTGTTCCGGCAATTGCCCTGACTGCCTACGCGGGAGAAATTGACCAGCAGCAGGCGATCGCCGCTGGATTTCAAGCTCACATTGCAAAACCTGTTGACCCCAATGCCGCGATCGCGATCGTCGTTCAATTCACAAAAAGACTTAATGCCAAAGAGCGATCGCCTGATTAATGACCGAATAATTCATAATTAAAGCAAGCTATAATACTAATTTTTTATAAGACAAGCGCGATAGGTGCAAAACCCTGTCTCTTTAGAGCAGGGATGTAGCGCCAACGGTGAATTTATTCACCGTGACATCTACTATTTGTGATGTGG
>NZ_JBPAOH010000169.1:0-16041 GCF_050875635.1 Tolypothrix sp. VBCCA 56010 | reverse complement strand
CATGCGATTGGAACCAAACAGATCAACCGCATCAATTTGCCTTCGCGCAGCGTCTCCCTTTGGGAGAAGGTTGTCCGTTTTTGTCTAGGAAAAATGAAGCGGCATACGCCAATATTTGCCCACCTTCACCCATGCCTCAGAAAGACCGTCTATTAAATTCTTTAGTACATCTCGCATCGAATCTGACGACCATAGGCTCATTGCAATTATCAGACAAACCACCAAGCTCGCTGGTAACGAACGCCTTCGTTGATCATCTGTTTCTGTATTGGCGATCGCCTGCTCGATTGCCGTTGCTGGGATGGCTGTTTCTATCGCTTTGAGTACATCATTACTTTGTATCCTAGGAGACATCAAGGAAAAATCTTTGAGATGTACCACACTCTATCTCCATTCTTAGCAACAATATTTAATTTACATGACTTTCAGCCTTAACTGAACCGTATTGACTCATAGAGTCCACTAGGCCTAAACTTACTATGCGTTGTGCCAAAAGCTTTAGTGTCCAACGTGTACGTCCCTCTGGAGCAGCCGAACAAGCGGTAGCAATTAGAAATGCTTCTTGTTTACCATCTAGCTTACGAGGTTTGGGTGGATGAGGGCGATCGCTCAAAACAAACGTTGTGCCCACCAGTTACAAATTTGGCGCGAGTGCGCTTAACGGTGGAAACGTTGATGGAGAGAACTTCTGCAATTCCCGGAGTCGGTTTTTCCATCAAATGCCATTAACAGACGGGCGAGCGCGCGTGATAGTTCGCGCTTTACTTGTGCCTGATCTGATTAATGATCGCAGTTGCTCCACCTCTGCCGAATTCAAATTTATCGTATATTTTTTACCCATGATACCACCCAGAAGCCGTATGAAAGTAGCTTACCTGAAATTGGTATTACTCCGCAAAGTTGCCTTGACGGACCACTAGTAGTCCACCACAACAACTTTGCTAGGGAAAGCAGATTTTATGGTAGGCTTAATTTTAGGCTTTGAGGGTAACATGATGGCAAAAAAGTATACCGTAAAATTGACGAATGAGGAAGTAGAAAAACTGCGATCGCTAATTAAAACAGGTAAGACGAAAGCAAGAAGTATCGCCCGCGCCCACATACTTTTGATGGCAAGTGAAGGCGAGATAGACACAGCGATCGCAGAACGTCTGAGAGTACATGTCTCGACAGTAGAACGCACCCGTCTTCGGTACGCACAAGGGGGAATCGACCAAGCGCTCAATGACCGTCCGCATCCTGCCAAACCTCGGAAATTAAACGGTGAGCAGGAAGCATTTCTAGTGGCGACAGCATGTTCAGCACCACCGGATGGCAGAACAAGTTTACCAATGCAACTTTTAGCAAACCGATTAGTAACCATAGGTGTGATCGATTTGATTAGCGATGAAACGGTTCGTCGGACTTTAAAAAAAACGCTCATTAACCGTGGTTAAAACAGCAGTGGTGCATACCACTCATTTGATGCTGAGTATGTTTTACGGATGGAAAATTTATTGGATTTATATAGCCAACCCTATGACCCACTTCATCCAGTAGTTTGTTTTGATGAACGTCCATACCAACTTTTAGAAGACGTTAGGGAACCTTTACCTATTGAACCAAAACAACCAGAACGCTACGACTACGAATATCAACGGAACGGCAGTGTTAACACCTGTGCCTACTTTCAACCGTTAAGTGGGTGGCGACATATTGAGGTAACAGAGCAACGCACTAAGGCAGACTTTGCATTACAAATGAAAAATTTAGTAGACATATATTTTCCAGACGCTGAAGTAATTCGTCTAGTACTAGATAATTTAAACACACATAATCTAGCCGCTTTATATGAAGTTTTCCCCCCTCAAGAATGCCAGAGAATTGTTGAAAAATTAGAGTTGCACTACACCCCCAAACATGCTTCTTGGTGAGCCAGTGCGTTGGGCGGGTTCCCCGACTTGAAGCAACTGGCGAACCCGAAGGGCTCAATCAAGTTGAGATTGAATTATCTGTCTTGTCTCGGAGCGTGTCTGGAAAGACGAATTGGCGATCGCACAATTTTAGCGTCTGAGATTGCGGCTTGGGAGCAACAACGCAACCAGGTGAAAGCAAGTGTAAATTGGCGCTTCAAAGTTACGGATGCACGTAAGAAAATGGAACGCTTGTATCCACCTGTCTCACAAGCGCAAAGTTGCTGTGGTGGACTACTAGTTACTTTGTTGCATCAACAGGTGCAGTAAGTACCGAAGTTGTTAAACAGTATATTGAGAATCAAAAAAGTAATTAAAACTAAAATGCCTGATAAATCAGGCTGCTAGCTTTCATCCCCCGTCTAAAGCACAGATGTGTCTGACTGAGTCAGACACATCTTCGGGGGTTCTCAGCATCTATCCGATAGCAGTTTTTATCTCGGATTATACAGGTAGAATCCGGTGTGTGTGACGGTGGGGAACCCCATAATAGACCCCGTCCTTAATAATCGTGCTTTCGCGCTCTTGATGCCTTATTCATGAAGGCTTTGTGCATCGAGGAATAAATCTTTTTTTTCTTTTTCATGGCGAGACCCCGTCATGCGCGGACGGGGTCATTAATGGTGCTTTTACGTCTAGTAAGTCTAATAGTGCCGGAATCGCCGTGATTTCATTGCATTTATCTGTCACCTTAACTTGCCCCAGAACAAGGCGATGCTCACTTGCCCATGCGCTGACTAGGTGTAAAGCCGATTTTCCCTGTTCTCTGTCATAAGAACCAAGGAATGGTTTTACCATCAATGGGAATTACCTGCGCTCCAATTGTTTCAACTATCGACTGTACACATCTGGAGAAAGCAACGCTCAAATACCTTGGGGTTAATTCGTTCAAATACTCGTCGAAAAGTATCTGGACAAGGGATGCCATTTGGCAGAGCTAAAAATTCGCTCCTTCCAATCAATTTTGCACAAGCCCATAGTTTTCCATATCCTCCCATCCCTTACCGAGGCGCTCACGCCGAAAATATTCCAATTATTAAAATATCTGTTAACAAATGGGCACGAGTTCTCGGTACACGCGGATCTTTTATCTCGCTAAAAAATGATTGCATCTGTTCTGTTAGCGCAGTTGCATTGGCTACCCTCAAAGCCTTTGCGCTTTTAGTTTGTACATGAGGAGATTTGAAGGAAAGATGCCATGAGACTGCCTTTGATCCTAGTTGTTGCTTTTCAAAGACAGCATACTACTTTATACTTGTCAACTCAAATTGAGACGCGCTTACCCTGCTCGCAGACCGCGATCGCGAAGCGAGAAGTGCTTTTCGCAGATCGCAATCAAAATAAAGTTTGTGTAGATTGGCGTTTTCGTACATCAGACGCAAGAGTTAAGCTGTCAAAGATTTATCCAACCTCTCAAAATTAATGGGACAGACCACTAGTTGTTTCTTGAGACTTTCAACCGCCCAATTCGGTATTACTCGTGTTCGACCTGGACTTAGACCAAATTCAAGCATCGTCTCGATTCCAGTTTCACGATAATCCCCTAACCACCGCTGTACCGTGCTTCGATGCTTCCCAAGTATTTTAGATTACGCACAGACGCTGATACCTTGATTTTTAATCATGTAAAGCGCTTGTAATCGAACTTTTACGTCGTGCATTATTCTGTTGACGTACCAACGCCTCGAGTTCTTCGACACTTTCAAAGGATTCGGATTATTGAAGAGTCTCAATCTCCCCATAAAGACTAGAATTGTCCACAGATAGGCAAGAATTATCAAACAGTTTCTTGCCCCTAGCAATTTGTAGTTAGTAGTCTGGTGGTCGTCGAAATTCGCCAGTCACTTGCGATATAGCTTTGGCGAACGCCAATAAGCGGGATTCTCTCAGCGTTTCCCGACTAGCTGTATCCCAATGGGTAAGCCATTGCTATCCAACTGATACGGTAGCACGACGGCTGGATGTCCTGTGTAGTTAAACAACGTGCAATGGTCACTGACCCTCCAATACTCTACCGTCTGACCATTTACTTGCAATGGCGAGCTTGCTTCACAGTGCCCAAACGCAGTCACCATCAATGCAGGGCACAGGATCGCATCCCATTGATCAAAAAACTGTTCCCTGGCGATCGTGGATTGATCCCGACGATGCAGTGCTTCCAGGTATTGAGCAAGAGTGGTTGGTTGTTCCTGTTCTTCTGGCTGGAATGCTCCAACTCATATCTTGCACCTGAAAATTTGAATGTCTATTCCAGAACTAAGTAAAAGGGGACGTATTCGTTCAAGGTAAAGTAAAATTAAGAACACAAGTAATTGTGGTCAGATAGCTTGAAATGCAATTTGTGCAGCTTGTCCCCAGTCAGGTAAATCAGCAGATTGAGTTGATAAATATGCTCTTGGGTGCCAAAATGTAAGCACTTCCCCGACAACACCAACCAACGATAAACTCCAAGTAGAGTACCCTGACCGAAACGATGTAGTCCAAAGCGATGCTTTGCGGTTTTAAACCACCCCACAAGAAAGCCATCTGCGGCGACCCCACCAAGTAATAGTGCTACCTTTGAGGGGCTTAGTAACCCGGCGTTGCGGGTAATGAATGACAGACTGATTATAGAGTGCGATCGCCAATCAGCATCCACTTGCAACGCCGGGTTAGTAGATAGAACAAACCGTTTTTCGCTCTTTGCCATCGCGTCTTAGTTGCCACCAAGAAATAGAGACAGGAAACTTCAAGCCCACCAGTCGGACTTGCTGTCCACGTTTGTATAAATCTGATACGCTTTGTCCATCAATTAACTGGCGGTCACAACTGAGTCCGGCAATAGCATGGTACTTGAGCTTACGTATACCATCTAAAAAATCAACCGTTCCAAATGCAGTATCGACCAAAATCATGACCTGAAAATGTTTAGTCAGGGCTTTGGGTAACCCAATGACTGCGTTTTAATCCGGCGTTGTGCTGGGGAGGGAGTGTCTTTGCCCCTCCAAACACGAAAACACGCCTGGTATGCGCCATCGTCCCACAACTAAATACAGCATTACCAGATGTAACCCACGTTTACCGTTATAAACCGATCTTAAATGCTCACTCATGCTTGAATTTACCACGTTTTTCCAGGGTGGTCAGGTCGATTATCACTTATAACATCGGTCTGCGTCCAATGGGTGTCTCAGATAAAATTTGCTTAAGTACATAGTTGCGAGTGGTACGAATCAGTTGGCGTGTTGGCCACAGATGAATGTTTAAAAACCGGCTTAAGGCACTGGCAGACTTCGCTTTACTGTGTTGAGGTAGGGGATGCCCTTGAGCCTCTAAAAATAATCCCAGCAGGGCTTCGGTGATTTTCTCGCTGATAGGCAGAATTAATCAACGACACGCAAGTTATAGACTAGTTTCTGGGCGTGGGCAAGAATTGAAACCATTTTTCTTGCTTTTTTATATGCTTTACACGCCCCTTTCTCTCATGTTTTGGACAATTGCACAAATTCAGCCACTCACCATTTGGAGCATCACTCCCAGATAAAACGTACCGTCCCATTTCTCGGCTGATTACGTAATCTCACTCTGCAAGCTAGTTATCTAATTTGCTGTTTATTACGCAAGCCCTTTGATACTTTTAATGTCACTCTTTTACCCTCTTTATTTGCCTATTCGTGGTTTATCCCGATAGGTGCAAGATCTGAGTATTAGTAATTTGCCAGAACCCAGCATAAATTCCCTTCACATGGGTCTAATACCAATTCTCTATAAAGATGAGCTTACTCCCTTCCCGCTAGAAGATTACCTATAATGTAGGAAAAAGTATTACATGAGTGCGGACTTTCTTAGCATCGTGGGTAAATCTATGAGAAATAGAACGTTCAGACTATGCGATCGCTCCTCTTGACCTGGATCTGTGGCAGAAATTATACTACAAGCATCAAAAAGATTATGTGCGAACTCGATTAATAGCGATTAAATATCTGTACGAAGGCAAAAATAGAAAAGAGGTTTCAAAATTAGTAGGTTGTAGTTATAAAACTTTATCAGAGTGGATAGATAAGTACTTGTCAGATGATTTGAATGAATTAGTTAAACCAATAACTCATCAGTTAGCATCAAGATTGAACAGAGAACAATGTCAAGAATTAAAAAGAATGTTGCTAGGACAGAAGCCAGTTGACTATGGTATAGATAGAAGTATTTGGACAGGTAAAATTATTAGCAGTGTAATTGAATCTCGATGGCTCCTTCGCAACTGAAAACAAGTAGAATATATGAAATATTGGATGAGTTAAAGTTGTCACATCAAAAAGCACATCGGGATTATGAGAACGCAGATAAAGAACAACAATCATGATTTGTCTCAACTTGAAAAAAAACTACAATCCCAGCAATCAAAAGAAAAAATAGTATTCTTTGATGAGTTTGCAGTATACGATCGCCCAAGCATCTTTTATGGATGGGCTGAAAAAAATACACGTCCAACTGTACCAAGTAATGAAAGAAAACGCCGGAATAAATTGAATGGAATGCTAGCTATAGATGCGGTGACAGGTGAAGAATATTTTCAATTAAAAGAAAAATCGCGCATCTGAAGATGTTTCAAATTACTTTGCTGACCTCGAAGAGTGATTGTGTTCAGCAAGGATTTAATAAACTGAGTGTCATCTTGGATAATAACTCTACCCCTAAGAAGAAAATGCAAATGTTATTAGACTCACATCTATCGGATTTGGGTATTCAAGATAAAATTGTAGTAGAGTTTATGTATACTCCTCCCTACTCACCAAATTTTAATTTAGCAGAATATTTGATTCATCTTTTAAGGCTTGAACTCCTACATCACCTGTCTTTTAATGTCACTATTCAACAAGTACGAGAGAAAATAGAAAACTATTTTCAATTATCCCAACTTCAGACAGCAGAACAGATTAAAAGCACTATTCAACATATTTGCTCTCTAGTTCAGGAACCTTAAAACCATCGCTTTTGTACTTCGCGATCGCTATGAATGAAACATATACAAATACCCTCTAATTTGTCAGAATTGAAAGACCCAGATACCCGACAAATCTTACGAAGTCGGGGAGCTTGTTTATCACAAATAATTGAGGACTGTTAGAGCTGTTTATCATCAGTTGGTTCACAATATATATAGCCTCTAAATCCCTAGTTTATTAGTCATAGATTGAGTATAAAAAAACTCGTTTTCTCTAAGGAGTGAAAACACCGATCTGATCGTTGAGTCGAGTCAAAGAACTTGAGTTTTCAGGATTTTTGTATTGGTGCTCTTTTCTTTACTGTAGTATTTATATTACATATTTAGTAATGGTGCAGACTGCTACTACTGTAAAAACAGCGCAAGAGTTGAGGTGGGAGAAAGATTTGTTGAGGCAGTTATCGCTGCGTACAATAACGAATCACTGATTGATCCGACTATAAATCGCATTCTAATTGAAAGCTTCAGGTCAAAAGACACACTGGAGAAAGATTCGCTCAATTTATTAAATAAATTCTCTGTTAAAGAAATAACAATTTTGAAACTGACCGCCTCAGGCATGAAAAACGATGATATCGCCAACATGATGTATGTATCCGAAGGGACGGTAAGGTCATATATGCATAGTTTATATACCAAACTTGAGGTTAAGGATAGATTAAATGCTGTCCGCAAAGGAATTCAACTCGGAATCCTGACCTTCACAGACATGAAAATTGAACAAGAAATTACTGAAGAAACACACAAAAAGGTCAAAACCAACCGAAACAGCAAAGAGATTAAGCTCATCCCACCCCAGCCACGGAGTGGGATGAGAGCGGGCATGGGGAATGGGGCATGGGGCATGGGAAAGAATGCCAATGCCCAATGCGATAGGGCCCCAAGTCGGCGGGCGACGGTTCATCCCACCCCAGCCACGGAGTGGGCTTTCCCGTCGGCTTTCTGTAAGACAAAAGCAAGTAATGAAGGATACAAGGGTTGGGCGGCTGAGGAAGTTACTCAACCGCAATTATACAGCCGCCTGCATACTTATTCTGTTGGCGGCAAGTTTTAACGATCGCAGCATTTTTGACATAAATACTACGTGCTAATTTACCTTCATCTGATTTAGCCCAATCTAAAAGCTTCCGATCTTCAGGTTGTAAGGCAGTAGGCACAGAAGCAGCAGGCACAGAAGTACTCTCAGCAACGGTCTTGTATGTAAAAACACCAATCGCAGTCCCCAAAGCTAGTACAAAACCCAGTACCCCTCCTACTTGTGCCAATCGCCAATTACTTACACCCAATTGTGCTAGTTGTGGCAAACTCCCACCACCATCCAGCTTGGAAGTTTTAACCAGCTCCTTTGCCGCCTCTGCGATCGCACCTGCTAGTTGCATTTCACTTGCTTTTGAGGTTAATGTCAGCGGGGACAAGCAAAAATACCGTGAATTAGTTCGGGCATTACGGGCAATGGTTTGCCTTCAACAATAGAGAAAGTGGATGCTTGTCTCTAGTTCGTCGGGTTCGAGTCCTATAAAAGTTGTCAAGCTAGCCTGCAGGTCAATATCCACCAGCAAAACGCGGTTCTTCTTTTTTTGTGCCAGGTGGTAGCCAAGGTTTTGAGTCAGTGTAGTTTTGGCAACGCCGCCAATGCAGGTTAAATAACGCTGCGGATGCGGGTTTGGCTCACAGTTTTTGAAGTGAAGTTAATGCAATAATTAAGCGGTTATTTTATCTCCAGAGGTGACTTTATACAACTTACTTAGTGACAATAATTTCAAGGGGAGCATTCAACCTATTAGTACTACTATAGCTATGGCAGCAAGTTATCGCCGATTTTTGGTATATGCGATCGCACTTCTTACGGGCGAAGAGCGCCATCGCACCCAACAACAACAAAAAACCCCGGCGTTAAATACCGAGGTGATGTTTGAGAAGTCCAAATGTCAATTAGATACCGATACCAAAATCAAAAAACTTTAACTAACACTCAAGCCAACCAAAACTAGAGTAGGGACAATTAAAGTGGCAAAAACACCTTGTACGCAGAAAGTGCGGGGCGGGAGTGGATTGAGAAAGGGAGTTGAGGGCGATCGCTCTTAATCTAAGTTTACCTGCGATCGCACTAGACATCTCAAAAATTTTGCAACACCGTTCCAAGAATTACTTACCCAAACAAGCTGCCGAAATATTTTTGGCAGCGCTTAACAATGCGATCGCTTAGTACACAAGGCAAGACTATTGCACGCGTGACAGAACTTGGTAAAACTGATTGGTATGTTCTTGCATACTTTTCTCTTGCCCAAGGATAGCTAAGGCGATATTGCTCTTCTAAATTATCCAAATCCTCAATTGCTCTTCTTTCCACTTCTTGCCAAGGAATTAATGGCTCACCCGAATGATGATTTTCTACTAATTCAAACATTGTTTCCAAGTTGGCTATCCAGATGTAGTATCGAATGATTTTCTCATTAGGTTTTAAAAGGTTTTTAGCGGCTTCCCATAGTTTATAGGTTATTTCAATAACTCGTTTTGTCTCTCAATTGGGTACGAAGTGCGAAAGGAATGGTCGTCGGGGACAATAGCTGTCGGATTTACTTCGATTCGACAACATCTTCTGGACAGTTAGTCTTCGGTTATAAAGCAATTTTCCGCGACTGGAAAAGTTTATCTCTGCTTCACGCAGAAGATGAGCCGAAGGGAGAGACTCTAACTACCTACTTGCACGACCCCCGAAGTGCTTTTCCGTCTCGATAAAAGTAAGGAACAACTTGCCGGAGAACCACTTGCGTTGCTTAACGGTGAGCTACTGCGAGCCAAACTACCAAAAAATTCCTATTTTCACCAGTCAATGGTGGGAGGAGATTCTTATTCGATAGTCCACACCAATCAGATAAATTTGCACTCTTGTTGTGAAATCCGCCCAAAAGTGCGATCGTTCTTTTGGGCGGGGCACCCAAGCCCATCGCACCCTCAGTTTCTTTAAAAATAATCTTCAACTGGGGGTATAAACTGCATCGTTATTCCTCATCACTACCATAGGACACGCAAGGACTTTCAACATATGAGTGTTGGTTGGAATGAATTGCAGAAAATTACAGTAGCGCAGTCAACAAGAAGGGTGTGGGGTTGCATGGTTAGGGTTGCAGGTCTCGTTGACGGCATTGGTCGGGGCGTGTGATTAAGCGACCATTTGCTACGTCCGCGCAGTACGGGGCGTATGTTTCCCACTGGTCGTTGGGGCTATCACGAATGTGCAACCCCACACCCTTGGGAAAAACCTGTCCACGCCCAATCGCAGGCTTCTCCTTCAAAGACGCTTCGCGCTCCCCCAAATGGCGCACAATAATCCACAATTAGCACCCAAAATCTTGGGTATTGGAGCGCCAAATGGTTAGAGCGGATCGCGGCTTAAATTGTTGACGGGCGCCTCTGCCTGCGATTGGGCGTGGATAACTTTATGAAAGCCCCACAATGCCACATCCTCCACTTGGGGAAACCCCAAGACCGGAGTGGCTCCCCCACACCCCGCCCCAACGGGGCTTGGTCAATCCCAGCTTCCTTTTTGATGAGTGCATTGCACAACGCTTTCTACCAAGACATGAAAAGCACAATCGTTACAGATAGTCTTATGTGACGATGACTGGCAATATTCTTCACCCAACTTCAGTTTCTCCATCATCTTGCACTGTTTTTATCGCTGCTAAGAGGCGATAAAGAGACTCAAAGGATATAATACCCAACCGCCCCAAGGTCTTCAAACACATCATCAAACTGCGGATGAGAGGCGTGGAAACAATTTTCCTAGCCGCTCATTGATTCGCTCTAGTTCTTGCTTAATTGCTAACAGTTTCTCGCTATCGTCCATGCTGTAACTTTATTTTGGTGCGTTCGTCTACGACGGGCGCTCCCGCGCCATCGCCCAAGCGTGCGTTTTTTTTGCAAGGTTTAATTCATAGGGTTAAAAGCGATCGCTTTTTAATTGCTTGAAATAGCCATTGTTCGTAAAAATATGTCCGTAATTTAAAAACCCGTGTAGGCTTTACGCCAAAGAACGCAAAACGCTGGTTTGATGTCGATAAAGATGGTATTTATTGCGAAGTTCGTTAATTAACAGCATTAATACGTCCATTTTTGTGGTTCTTCAGCTTGATTCACACGAAAACGCGCTACTATTTATGATATGCGATCGCCCGATTGCGGCTGCAAAGCAGCATCGAAAAGGACGCGAAGCGTAGCGGCTCCAAGGCTAGCATCACACTTCCAATACGCATCGCCCTTAAAAAAATGCGTTCGCAACACCCGAAACTTTTCTATCCAAAGTTAACAGTTTGGATGATCGTTGCAACAACAACACTGTTGATTGAGTTGTGGTTTTTGTTGCCTGTTGTTGCTGTATCAGCTATTCTTTCTGCTAAAGATTCCGGTAGTCGGATTAACGTTCGCTCTGCTCCGACGACTGAATCATCTTCACCCCACTATGGTCTTTCTGGTGATATCGAAGTTTTGCGACAGACGAAAGCGAAGGATGGTTATACCTGGTACTACGTAAAGTTTTATCAATCGGGGGCTGAAGGTTGGGTACGCGCAGACCTTATCCGTATTTCATCTAACAATTCCAAAGCGAAAATTGCAGATGGTAACTATGGAATCGGACTAACGGATCTTGGTCTGCAAGTAAAGGGAAATCGATATCAGTATTACGACGAGGTTGGAAATGGATCTTGGATGCCTATCTCTAAATTACAGTATGATGAACTACCCAGACCTACTTGGTAGAGGTCTGGGTTTCTGCACCCAAACCAGTAGATCCAGATTTCTGACGCTTCTTCGCCCCTAGTTGCTTCATGGTTCCAGCTTTTTTGCTGGTGCGTGAAGTAGAGCTAGGCGACGAGTGCGTCTACGAGGCTTGTTCCAAACCCCGGCAGAGTACCTTTAGCCCAATAAAGCATTACCTCGGCAGCCGCAATGTCCCTATCTTGAACATACCCACAAACACCACACTCGTGAGTTCTAATATCGAGTGTTTTCTTGTGCTGGTGTCCACACTTGGGGCAGGTTTGACTGGGTTTTACTTGATGTGTTGGGACTTCTACAAACACACCATCGCTTCGTGTCAGCTTCTCTAACATTGCCCCTTCTTGCTGAACTTAATCCGAAAACCTTCACGGGGCATGATTGTACCAGAAAAATATTCTGTATCAAAGGTAGTACCAGGCTCAAGTTCCAGTAAGTATTGCAAAAGTATATTAATTAACAGAACTTTCGTACAGAGTAAAGTAAACGCCATACCAATGCACTGCCGGGGGCCAGCACCAAAGGGGAAATAGTGGAAAGGAGGGGGTACATTTGTAAAGCGTTCCGGCACAAAGGCATCGGGGTTCTGCCAATGTTTAGGATTACGGTGGAAAGACCAGCTACTGATAAAAATTTGGGTTTTCTCAGGAATTCTGTAGCCTCCTAGGGTTAGCGATCGTCCTGGAAAAACTTCCCGAATAAACAAAGGCACAGCAGGATACAACCTCAACGCTTCTTTAACTACCAGATCAAGATAGTTGAGTAGGTTGACATCTGCTAGGTGAAATTCGCTGCTGTGTTCTACCAGAAATCTGGTGATTTCTGATTGCAGCTTTTGCATTGCTTCCGGATTTTTGGCACATAAAAACAAGACCGCAGCTACTGCCTCTGCCACATTTCTTGTGCCTGCGGTGAAGGTTGTGGACAACTCACCCCGCAATTGTGTTGTTGATAGCTCAGTGCCCTGAATTACAAAAGACAACAGATCAATTCCCCTGTGATTAGGCTGCTGTTGACGTTGATGAATTTGCTCCTCAATGAAGTTATTCCACTTCTGGCGCTGCAACCAAAACTTTGGGTTTAGAGATAGAGGATAGGGTAAAAATGCTTGTCCCCCCCGATTATTCATTTCCTGCATCAACATCGTGAAGGCATCGAAATAGCTGCTATCCATTGCTGATCCCAGGACTGTGAGACCAAAGATACGAAAAGACAATTTCACCAGTTCGCCAAAGAACTCCACCGATTTAGGTGTCGAGCTAGGCTGTAAGGTTTGTAGATAACTGTTGGTTGTTTCTCGAATAAGTAGGTAGGCAAGAAAATTTATAACTATGTAACGAAAACTTAACCATAGGCAGTAAAGTTAAATTTTACACGTAGGGTACTATAGTTTCCTTTTTCTCCCCTAGCTGTAACGCCATCAATGACCGCATAAGCACTCGTTGAACTCATCATCAAATATTTGCCCAGATAGCTCATCCTTTTTAAGGTGTTGCCATTCCAATTCAATTGGGTTCAATGAGCGAGCAGTATTTTGGCAAAAAGAAAATGTACAAACCCATGTATTCCCACTTTTTCCATAACTGCTGAACTTCCTTGCATCTATGTATCGGATCGTTGTCTTGTACTATTACTCTGACCCGTCCAGCATGAGTGGGCTTCAAGGGCTTCTTGCTCCATCATCTGGATGTAAGATTTGCGATTGACACCGCCAATTACAAGACCATAAACAAAACTGATTAAAGGTTGAAGAAACGCTGCGGATGCTTAATCTACGACCACGACGTTTTTTTTGCTCTAAGCGTTTTTGTTCACCCTTAAAGTAATAGGTATAACCAGGTTCGCTCCATACACAAAACCCTGATTCATCCAAATATTTTAGGTCTATTTCTCTGGCAGCAGCAGATAATTCCAACATATCTAGGACTGAAGAGCTTGTTTGCTCGTGCAATTGGGTCTTGCTTCCCTTTGTGGCTTTTCCTTGCTCGGTCGGGTAAGGGAGCATACGTCGCCGCATCTCCCTCCCCTAAGAACCGGACGTGACTGTTACCAATCATCCGGCTCAAGCCTCAGCTTTCTCAGAACGGTTGCCGCTATGTACGGCGAGATGGCACGTTTTGTGGAGGTGGACGCAGTTATTTATCTCGTCTGTACCTCCATCTTTTACCTTGACAATGTGATGCGTATCCAGTTCTTCTCCATTAAACAAATGTTCACCGCAGCCTGGGCAAATCCAGTTTTGTTTCTCGGCTATTTTGTAAAGTTTAGAATCTTTAATCCAACGGGTTTTTCCGTACCGAGTGGCTCTGTCTTGCCAGTATTTACGCAGTGTGGGGTCATCTGGTGACGCTTTGTCTTTAATTTTGACATGGCGTTCAATTGGTATTTTGGACAGTTTGGTAATATAAACCGTTTTCGGTTTACCTCTTCTGTCTTGGGTTTTAGCAAAGAATTTCCAACCATTCTTTAGGTCAAAATATTTCTTGACTACCCATTTCTTTCTTTTGTTTTTATGTCTCTTTAGCGCCCATTTATAGAGCGCCTTCCATACTTGATGGTCGAAGTATGAAAAGACTTCCTTACTGACCCCAAATCTGTAGTAGTTGCCCCATCCTCGGATGATTGGGTTTAGTTTGGCTATTACGACCTCAGGAGATACATGAAGATTGTTCTTGAGCCATTCTCTAATTTCTTTGAGTTTGGTTAGAACTTTTTCTTTTTGGGGCTTTGTTAGACATTTACCTTTATATTGTCTGATGTTAAATCCGAGAAAATTGAAACCATCATCAACATTAACAATCCTGGTTTTGTCTTGGTTAAGCTCCAATCCCCTGTTTTTTAACCATCCTTCGATGTAGGGTTTAATGTAGTCGATATCCTCTTGCGTTAAGGCGGTAACGACGAAATCGTCAGCGTAGCGGACGAAGCCGTATTTCCCCCGTGTCTGTGTTGCAATATTTCCATTGGCGTAGCGGTATCTTATCTTAACTATGAATTGAGACAAGAATTCCTCTAAACCGTGCAGGGCGATATTTGCTAACAGCGGGCTAAGTACGCCGCCTTGGGGTGTGCCGCTTGGAGTATCATGGATACGACCCATTTCTACATATCCTGCTTTTAGCCACTGTTTGATTAGCTCTCTACCTGGTACAGCACCGATTGTTTTGAGCAAGTAATCGTGACTGATGTTATCAAAAGCCCCTTTAATGTCAGCATCAAGTATACATTTGTCGTTACCAGTACCAAGTCTGTTAAAGACTTGTTCTATGGCATCGTGAGTACTTCTGCCTGGTCTAAACCCGTAGGAGTTAGCTTCAAAGCGGCTTTCCCAACTGGGTTCTAGGGCGTTTTTGATAATTGCCTGTGCGACTCGGTTTTGGATAGTAGGAATTCCTAATGGTCTAAACTTTGCGTTTGACTTGGGAATGTATACCCTTTTCGTTGGATGTACTTTCCATAGGGAGTATTCCTGCATCTGATGTATAAGTTTTACTCTTTCTACGGCTGTTAGTACGACTTGACCATCAATGCCAGCCGTCTTTTTTCCCGCATTTTCTTGAGTAACTCTTCGCACAGACAACAGCAGGTTGGAGAAGCTACGTAACATCAGCTTCATAAGGCTACGCACCTTATTCAATTGACCGTTCTGGGTTGCCCGGTAAATCCTTTGTCTAAGGTTCCTGACCCGCTTCTTGACCG
Source organism: Tolypothrix sp. VBCCA 56010 (assembly GCF_050875635.1). Lineage (NCBI taxonomy): Bacteria > Bacillati > Cyanobacteriota > Cyanophyceae > Nostocales > Tolypothrichaceae > Tolypothrix > Tolypothrix sp. VBCCA 56010. Next base: position 630 of record NZ_JBPAOH010000169.1, on the reverse strand, counting down.
TCTTCCAGTTTATCGAAGAATAATCTTGAAACTGTCCGTTGATTCCGATTCCTTTGCAGGCTCTATCTTTCATCTTTCGTTCGGAACATTTACGCAGTGTTACCGTTTGAGACCTGCGGGAAGTCTGCTACCTTTCGGTATAGGACATTAGCCCTTATCCTCTGCATTACCAGAGGCATTTGCTTTATCCCGCCTCCTTTACCCCCTTAATAATTCCGTCTTCCTTGCGGTTGACCTACTTGTGGTTCCGACCGACCCACAAGAATTAGTGGGGCTTACCATGTTTCGTGCATATGACCTTCGGTTGGATGGGTTCCGTCACTATCTCGGTAGGTACTTCGTCCCTTGCGTTTCAAATCTGGAAAACGGTTTGAAACCGACCTACTTACCCTTTTGGTTAGAGTGTGGTCAGTCCGTATTTAGCAGTATGCTACTTTCACTCTTCGGTCAATGACGAGACTTATAACGGTTCACTTATCGTTAACCCGTTCCAACCTTCCCCTCGACTCTGGTCAGGGCGGACTCCCTTTAGCTTAAAACAAAAGAAGCCTCACGTCTCACCCTGTACTCAGGGGAGCGTGAGATGAATTTTGGGCAATGACGAATTGACCAACGAACGATATTGAACGC